>JACNJP010000513.1 GCA_014382465.1 Planctomycetota bacterium | reverse complement strand
GGCGCCGACAGCCGGGGCGGGGCGGCGGCGGCGGGCGGGCCGCTATCCTGGCCGCCCTCCGACGGGGGGGGGACGACGCCACTCGGGCCGACGGCGGGGCGGGCGGGCGCAGCGGCGGCGCGAGCGGCGTAGTAGCCGGGCAGGTCGTAGATCTCGACGAAGAAGGGGTAACCGGCGGCGGCCAGGCGGCCCTGTTCGGCGGCGGTGGCGTAGACCGTCAGGTTGCCGTTGGCGTCGGCCCCGGCGTGGTCGTCGACGTCGAAGCCGAGCTGGACCAGACGATGGAAGTCCGCCGGCGCCGAGGCCTGGACCTTGACCAGGTCCTGGGGGGGCGGGGTGGGCTCTTGGGCGGGCAGCGCCGGGAGAGGAAGGAGCAGGGGGATGAGCTGGAACATGGGTCTCAGGAGGGGGGTTCGGGAAGCTGGCCCAGTCGGCTGGACCTCGGCCGACCCAAGACCTTTAAGTGAAAGGACTTGGGGCAGAAAACACGGGCTGGCCGCGTCCGGGGGGCTGGAATCGTTCCAAACCCATTATCGACAGGCCGGTTCCTGGGTACGCAGGTCCACTGAACGGGGCCGGATTCCGTCGGTTGTTCGACCGCCTAGCCCTCCCCCAAGTTCCCCCTTCCCGGCCACTCCCTCACCCACAGATCCCGCTGCGGGAAGGGGATCTGGACCCCTTCGGCCTGGAACCGCTTGTAGATCGCGGTGAGCACCTCGTCCACGGCCCTGCCCCGCAGCTCGGGGTGAGGGATCCAGCCGAGCAGCTCGAATTCCAGGCTCGACTCGCCCAGGGCGCGGAAACGCACCCGCGGCGCTGGCTGGTCGCAGAACAGCTCCTGGGCCGCGGCGAGCTCCAGCAGCAGCTCGCGGACGCGGTCGATGTCGCTGCCGTAGGCCACCCCCACCGGCACCCGCAGCCGCCGCTTGAGGCTCGGGCCGCCGGCCTCGTTGGTGATCTTGGCCTTGCCCATGACGGCGTTCGGGATGGTGATCTCGATGTCGTCGCGGGTCAGGATGCGGGTCGAGCGCAGGCCGATGTGGGCCACCTTGCCGCGCTCGCCGCTGTCGAGCACGATGTAGTCCCCGACCGAGAACGGCGCGTCGGCGATGATGAACACGCCGGCGAACAGGTTGCCGAGGGTGTCCTGGGCGGCGAAGCCGATGGCGAGACCCATGACCCCGGCAGAGGCCAGCCAGCCGGTGGCGTCGAGGTCCCAGACAGAGATCACGGCGTAGACCGCGATCCCGAACAGCAGCACCTTCGCCAGGTTGTCGAACAACGGGAAGGTGCGCGGCTGGATCATCGGCGCCCGGTCCTCGGCCTGGCTCAGCGCGCTGAGCAGCAGCTTGACGAAGCGGAACAGGAAGCCGGCCCACACCAGCAGGATCAGGGTCTGCAGCGCCCGCACCGTGCCGGACTCGATCCGGGGCAGCTCGTCCTTCGCCAGCTCGCCGTCGAGGCCGAGCTGCTTGACGGCCACGACGAAGCCGCACAGCACCACCGTCTTGACGATCGGCCCGTGCAGCAGCGACACGGTCTGGTCGTCGAGCACCGACTTGGTGCGGCCGACCACACGCCTCACCAGGGCGGACAGGATCCAGTCGGCCAGCTTGGCGACGACGAAGGAGCCGATGACGATCAGGACCGCTCGCAAGCGGGCGTCGGCGACCCATTCTTCGAGCTTGGCGAGGACTTCATCCATGGCGGGGGCGCAGCTCCCGATACTGGGGAGGGCTGGCCGGATTGTAGGCTGGGCCGCCATGAATCGCGCTCCGTCCGCCGATCTCGCCGCGCACTGGGGCCTCGACCCCGAGGTGACCTTCCTCAACCACGGCAGCTTCGGCGCCTGCCCGACCACGGTGCTGGATTACCAGGGCGAGCTGCGGGCGCGGCTCGAGCGCGAGCCGGTGCGCTTCATGGCGCGCGAGCTCGAAGGGCTGCTCGACGCCGCCCGCGCCATGCTGGCCGCCTTCCTCGGCGCCCGGCCCGAGGACGTGGTTTTTGTCAACAACGCCACCTCGGCCGTGAACGCGGTGCTGCGGCACCTGCCGCTCGAGACCGGAGACGAGCTCCTCGTCAGCGACCAGGAGTACAACGCCTGCCGCAACGTCGTCGACTTCGTCGCCCGGCGCGCCGACGCCTCGGTGAAGGTGGTCCGGCTTCCGTTCCCGGTGTCCGCTCCTGACGAGATCGTCGACGCCTTCGCCGCCGCCGTCGGCCCGAGGACCCGGCTGGCGCTCTTCGACCACGTCACCTCGCAGACCGGCCTGGTGTTTCCGGCCGCAAGCATCGCCGCCGCGCTGCGCGAGCGCGGCGTCCGGGTGCTGATCGACGGCGCCCACGCGCCCGGCATGCTGCCGCTCGAGCTCGAGTCGATCGGCGCCGACTACTACACCGGCAACCTCCACAAGTGGGTGTGCGCGCCCAAGGGCGCCGCCTTCCTTTGGGTGCGGCGCGAGCTGCAGCCCGAGGTCCGGCCCGCCGTGATCAGCCACGGCGCCAACGCCGACGACAGCCAGCGCTCCCGCTTCCAGCTCGAGTTCGGCTGGACCGGCACCGACGACCCGACCGCCTGGCTGTGCGTGCCCGAGGCGCTGCGCTTCCTCGGCACGCTGCTCCCCGGCGGCTGGCCGGAGCTGATGCGGCGCAACCGCGCCCTGGCCCTCCGCGGCCGCGACATCCTGGCCGAGGCGCTGGCCACCGCACCGCCCGCCCCGGCCGAGATGATCGGCAGCTTGGCCGCCCTGCCGCTGCCGGACGGCGGCGAGGAGCCCCGGTCCTACCTCTACGTCGACCCACTGCAGACGGCGCTCTACCGGGACCACCGCATCGAGGTGCCGGTGATCCCGTGGCCGGCGCCGCCGAAGCGGCTGATCCGGACCTCGGCCCAGCTCTACAACACGGAGCAGGACTACCACCTGCTGGCCCAGGCATTGCGTAGGATGTTCCCGCGATGAAGGCATTCCTCCGCAATTTCTTCGCCACGATCTTCGGGGTGCTGGCGGCGCTCGCGCTGCTGGCGGTGGCCGGGGCGGCGCTGCTCCTGCACGAGCCGCGGCTCGACCTCGAACGCGGCACGATCCTGACCGTGGACCTGTCCATGGCGGTCACCGACCGCGGCAGCTCGCCCAGCCCGCAGGAGGTGATCCTCGAAGGCACCGCCGACTCGCTGGAGCTGCGGCGCGTGCGCCAAGCGCTGTTCGCCGCCGCCGAGGACAACCACATCGCGGCGGTCTTCCTGCGCGGCGACGCCGCCGCCGGGACCGCCACCTACGAGGCGCTGCGCGAAGGGCTGGCGGCCTGCGCCGACGCCGGCAAGGCCACGGTCGCCTTCCTCGACCAGCCGGGCGAGGGCGAGCTCTACCTGGCGTCGATCTGCGACGAGGTCTACGTGCCGCCGCTGGCGCTGATCGAATTCAACGGCCTGGCGCTGTCGATGATGTTCTACCGCGACCTGCTCGACCTGATCGGGGTCGAGATCCAGGTGACCCGGGTCGGCAAGTACAAGTCGGCGGTCGAGCCCTTCCTGCTCAACGAGATGAGCGAAGCCAACCGCGAACAGCTCGCCAAGCTCGCCGGCGACCTCAGCGACGTCCTCTTCGGCGGCATCGCCGCCGGGCGCGGGCTGGAGCTGGAAGCGGTCCGGTCCCTGGCGGCCGCCAGCGGCTTCCTGAGCCCCGAGCAGGCGATCGAGGCCGGTCTGATCGACGGCGTGCTGGCCTTCGACGAGGTGCTCGCCCGGCTCGCCGAGCTCACCGACGGCGACAGCGGCGACCTGGTCCAGGTCACGCTCGAGCAGTACTTCGCCGTGGCCGACCGGGAAGCCGCGCAGGCGGCCGACGACCCCTACGAGCCCTCCGGCGCGGTCGCCGTGGTCTACGCCGAGGGCGACATCCTCGACGGCGAGGACCACGACCAGGTCGGCGGCGACACCGTCGCCCGCCAGCTCCGCCAGGCGCGGATCGACCCCGACGTCGACGCTGTGGTGCTGCGGGTCAACAGCCCCGGCGGCAGCGCCTTCGCCTCCGAGACCATCCTGCGCGAGGTGCGGCTGCTCAAGGAGGCCAAGCCCCTGGTGGTCTCGATGGGCGACGTGGCCGCCAGCGGCGGCTACTGGATCTCCTGCCTGGCGGACGAGATCTGGGCGCGGCCGGGCACGATCACCGGCTCGATCGGCGTCTTCGGCATGTTCCCCAACGCCGCCGAGCTGCTCGACGAGCTCGGCGTGTCGCCGCAGACGGTGAAGACCGGCGAGCACGCCGACATGAACTCGCTGTGGCGGCCGAAGACCGAGTCCGAGCTGGCTCTGCTGCAGGCCGAGGTCGACTTCATCTACGAGGCCTTCCTCGACCGCGTGGTCGAGGGCCGCGGCCTGCAGCGGGAGGCGGTCCACGAGCTCGCCCAGGGCCGGGTCTGGTCGGGAACGGCCGCGCTGGAGCTCGGCCTGGTCGACCAGCTCGGCGGGCTCGAGGACGCCATCCAGGCAGCCGCCGGCCGCGCCAGCCTGGGCGCCGACTTCGAGGTCCAGTGGCCCGAGAGCCCGGGCAGCCTGATCGACCGGATCCTGGATCAGTTCGAGCCCGGCGACGCCCCGCTCAGCCGGCTCAGCCCCTACCTTGAGGCCGCCCGCAAGGCTCAGCGTCTGGCCACCACCACCGGCGTCCAAGCCCGCATGCCCTGGCTGGTGGTTGGATAGACGATGGAACCGATGGTGTCAGGCTCATTCGAATGGTTTCCGGCC
>JACNJP010000209.1 GCA_014382465.1 Planctomycetota bacterium | reverse complement strand
GGCCGACGCCCACCCCGCGAGAGAGGGCCAGGCCCCTTCGCCGGGCCGCGGCCATCGTGGGCGGCCCTCCGGGCTTGGTGGGTTCGGTGGGTGCCGCGCGCGCCCCGCAGCGCACGCGCCATGCCGGCGGCCTCGGCCTTCACCGCCGGCGAGTACGAGCGCCGCTTCGGCATCCCGCGGGAGCGCTGCACGATCCTGCCGAACGGCCACGAGCACGTCTACGCCCAGCCGGCGGACCCGCGGATCCTCGAGCGGCTCGGGCTCCGGGACGGCGCCTTCCTGCTGGCCGTCGGCAGCCTCGACCCGCGCAAGAATTTCGCCGGCGCCGCCGAGGCGGTGCGCCGGGCCGCGCTCGACGACGTCCCGCTGGTGATCGTCGGCGGCCCCAACCCGCGCGTCTTCGCCGATCGCGGCACCGAGCTGCCGGCCGACGCGCTGCACGCCGGTCGGGTCGGCGACGGCGAGCTGCGCGCCCTCTACGAGCACGCCCTGGCGCTGGTCTTCCCCTCGCACTACGAGGGCTTCGGCCTGCCGCCGCTCGAAGCGATGGCCCTCGGCTGCCCGGTGGTGGCCAGCGACGCCGCCTCGCTGCCCGAGGTCTGCGGGGAGGCGGCCCTGCTCGCCGCCCCCGACGACCACCGGACCCGCGCCCGCCAGCTCCAGGAGCTCGCCGGCAGCGCCGCCAAGCGCCAGGAGCTGCGCGAAAAGGGCCGGGCGCAGGCCGCCCAGTTCACCTGGAAGGCCTGCGCCCGCGGCATGTGGCGGCTCATCGCCGCCGAGCTCGAAGACTAGAAGTCGTCCCCTTCCTCTCCTCCGGCGCCGCCGAGCATGGCGCCGATGTCCATCACGCTGGCGCCGGCGGGCGGCGTGTAGACGAAGGCGTCCTTGGGCAGGTCCTCCTTCTTGGGGAACTTCAGGTTGCTCATCTCGATGACCATGATCTCCTTCTCGCCGTCGCTCATGGCGGTCCGCAGCGGGAAGCCGGTCTTGGCGTCGAGGACCATGCTGAAGCGCTTCAGGCCCAACTCGGAGAACTCCTCGCTGCCGGCGATCTCCTGGGAGATGTCGCCGCTGATCTCGACCCGGCCCTCGGACTCGACCACCTTGAAGTTGTGGTAGTAGTTCTCGAACAGGTCGCGGACCTGGGCCAGCTGGTTCATGTTGGCGCCGGGGCCCATGCCCATGCCGGACTCGCGCAGCGCGGACATCTGCTTGACGTCGGCCTTCATGATCTGCTTGCCCATCATCGGGTTGTCGGACTCGATCCACAGCGTCTTGCCGTCGGAGACCGTCAACAGCTTCATCTCCATCGGCTCCGGCATCATCGCCATCTCGATCCTCATGGTCATGGAGGCCCGCATGTGCTCCGGATCGAGCATCAGGACGTGGCCGGTGCTGTTCATGGTCATGGCCTGGCCCTGGGCGACCATGTCCATCTTCATGCTCATGTCGTATTCAGCAGGCTTGTCGACCAGCTTGCCGATCTTGTCGACCCAGACCTTGACCTCCGGGGGCAGGGGGGGCTTCTCCGCTTCCTGGGCGGCCAGGGCCGGCGCCAGCGAGAGCAGAAGGGTGGCGGGAAGGAGCAGTCGTTTCATGGTTCTTGCCTCGCTAGCCGTCGCTGCGGACTCGGGTCTCTTGGTCTTGTTTCGCCTCGCCTGCGGCGGGGGACACCTCGCCGCTGGGCCGGAACACGAAGCGCTCCGGGTCGATCTTCTTGGCCTCGGGGAAGCGGACATCGGTGTAGGTGAAGCTCAGCACCGTGTCCCCGATGTAGCGCTGGATCTTCCAGGAGCGCGGGAAGCCGGTCTTGCGGTCGAGCTCGACCACCAGCTTCTTCGGCACCACGCCGCCGAGCATCGGCACCAGCTTCGACTTGCCGGCCTCGGTGATGTCGGCCACCAGCTCGACGGTGTCCTCGCCGAGGACCACGGACTGGGGATCGGTGTATTCGAGCAGGGCGAGGAGCTGCTGGGCCGGGTTGATCCGCCCCTCGTAGATGTCGCCCTTGGCCTGGGCCTTGACCTGCTCGAAGGACAGATCCTGGACCGCGCCCTGGCCGGTCTCGACGCTGGTCATCTCGTTCCACTGCTTCTGGCCGTCGCCGACCGTGCGCCGGATCATGCGGGCCCTCTTGTCCTGCTCGGGCCAGAAGGTCTCCATCTCCATGCGGGTGGCGAAGTGCTTGTCGTCGAGGTAGAGCAGCTCGCCCTGGCCGGTGATCTCGGCGCCGCGGATGAGGAGCTTCATCGCCTGCTTCACCTCCACCGGCTTGGTGGAGACGGCGCTGAGCCGCGAGATCCAGGCCTCAGGGGTCTCCTGGGAGAAGGCCGGCGCGGCGGCCAGGCCGGCGGCGAGGAAGACTGCGGGGGTGAGCCACTTCATCGGATCTCTTCTTCGACCTCCGCGCCGGATTGCCGGAGGGCCAATTGGATCTGGGCGGTCAGGTCGAAGGCCATCGGCCCCTTGTATTCGAACTGCTCCCGGTCCATGTCCTCGGGGAAGGACAGGCCGGCGATCCCGAGCTCGAGGCTGCCCTCGTCGCCGGCGAGGATCTGCACCCCCTTCGGGAAGGCGTTCTTGGCGTCGAAGTCCAAGCTCAACTCGAGCTTCTCCGGGCCGCCCTCGCCCTCCGGGATCAGGCTGGTGAGGTCGGCCTTCAAGCGCGACAGCTTGCCGCCATCGACCTCCGCCTGCTCGAATTGGATCGCGGCGAGCTTCTGCACCAGGTCGGCCGGAGCGCCTCCCCCCTCCATCCCGGAGACGGCGCCCAGGAGATCGGCCGGACCGCCTTCGAAGACGCTCAAGGCGACCTTGGCGGCGAAGGCCTGGCCCCCGCCCTGGTCGATGCTGAAGTAGATGTACTCGCCGTCGGCGAGGACCTGGAGATCGGCGCGGTCCTTGCCTCCGTCCCGGCCGGTCTCGATGCCGAAGCTGGCCGAGAACAGGCCGTGGTAGAAGTAGCGGACGTGCCCAGTGCCGGTTGCCGGGCCGTTGGGGCTGGTGACCGCCAGGCTGAGGTCGCATTCCCAGGGGCGTTCGAGGTTCTTGGCCGCCTTGGCGAACAACGGATGCAGGTCGAGGGCGGAGAACTCCGCCTTGGCGGGAGCGACGGTCGCGGGGGCGTCGGCCTCCTGCGCCAGGAGAGGCGCAGCGGTCGTGAGCAGCGCCAGGGCGAGGGTGTGGAGCAGTTTCATGGTGATCTGAGGGGGTAGTCTAATCGGCGGGTGGCCGGGGCGTGCTGGGGAGGGGCGACGGAGGCGCCAGGGCTCCCGTTTACGACCCGATCCCGGCCTTTTCGGCCCATTTCCCCGCCGTTGGCAGGGAAAAGGCGCGGAAAAGGTCCCGCCGGCTCCGCCCGCGGCCGCCGAACTCAGAACCAGAGGGCCAGGACCAGCCAGGCGACCTGGAGGAGGCCGAGCCAGATCTTCAGCATCCGGCCGATCAGGGCGCCGAAGAAGGCGCCGAGCCCCACCCTCACGCTCTCCCCGCTCCGGCGCTGGGCGATCTGGAACTCGAACAGCGCCGCTCCGGCGAAGGAGCCGGCGGCGCCGCCCAGCAAGGTCCCGAAGGGCGGGACCAGGGGTGTCAGCGCCACCGCCCCGACGATGCCGCCGAAGAAGGCGCCCCACAGGCCGATCCGGGAGGCGCCGGTCTTCTTCGCCAAGCCCAGGGAGGCCAGGAATTCGACCGCCTCGGCCACCAGCGCGGCTCCGGCGATGATCCAGAAGTCCTGCCAGGGCATCCCCAGGACCGGGCCGAGCAGCGCCAGCAGCGCCACGACGACGTTGCCGGGCAGGCCGAACGGGATCAGGGCCAGGCTGCCGAGGGAGACCAGGCAGAGCAAGGTCTTCCCGGCCAGGAGGAGGGTGGATTCCAGCACGAGGGGCGAATGACGGCCCGAGGGCCGAGCCGGTTCTTGGGTGGACCGTCCTCCGGGTTGCGCGGCGGCTCAATCGTGGAAGTCCGAGTCCCCCTGAGTGTAGTGCCAGGCGCTCGGGTCCAAGGTAGGGACCAGGAAGGCGTGTTCGGGGGCTCGCGGATCGTCGAGCGGCAACAGGCAGGTCACGACCCGGTCCACCGGCTCCCGGGTGCTGGGGACGAAGCCGGCGAGAGCGCTGACCGCGGTATGAGCCGAGCTCCCCGGCACCGGAGCGACGCGGAAGAAATCGCAGCCGCTCATGGCGGCGTCGCGCAGGGCGCGAGAGTAGAGCCCCATCAGGAGCTCGGGATCGCCGCCGTCGAGCCAGTCGAGCACGGTCGCCAGCCGGGCGCCGCCGTGTTCCCACAGGCGGGTGACCACGTATCCGCGGGCCTCGCCGTTGAGGAGCGCCAGCCAGACGCGGTGCTCGCCGACCGGGCAGTCCCGGTAGCGGTGGTTGAGCGCCGCGGCGTCGCGGACCCGGATCACCGCGTAACCGTCGCGGTACCGCTCCCATAGCTGGTCGAAGGTGGAGTCGAAGGTGTCCACCCGCTTGAACTGGTAACGGTCCTCCTCCGGAGCCGGCTTCGGGCGGCGGATCAGGCCGATGGCCCTGGCGGTGAGGGCGCCGGATCGGCCGATCCTGTTGCCCAAGGCCAGCCGGAGGCTGAGGCGGCGCTCCCAGGTGGCGAGCTCGAAGAGCTGACGGAAGCTGAAGTACCTCTCCCCGAGCCTCAGGGCGGCCGGGTTGATCCGCCCGCCGTAGGCCAGGACCATTCCGCGGCCGACCGCCTGCCAGGCGAGGTCTCCGGCGATCTGCCGGG
>JACNJP010000531.1 GCA_014382465.1 Planctomycetota bacterium | reverse complement strand
GGGTCGGCCACCGGGATGGTCGCCAGGACGTTCATCCGGTTGCTGTTCAGGACCACGATCTGGTTCGAGTCGGTGTCCAGGACGTAGAGCAGGTGCCCCACCTGCTGCCGCAGGGTAAAGGTCGGGCAGACGACGTTGGCCGGTGCCGGGCCGAAGAAGCCGGCGTAGGTCTGGAAAGTCGTCAGCAGGCCGGAGGGGCCGGCTCCGCCGATGGTGCCGAAGGCGTCACCGGGGATCAGCAGGTTGACCACGCCGCCCGAGAGCGGGGTGGTGGGCTCCTCGGTCATGATGAGCGGCGCGAAGCAGGAGGGCGCCAGCTGGATGCGCGGCGGGTTCGGGTGCGGCGCGTGGCTGATCGAGTTGCCCGGGAAGGAGGCGCCGTTGAGCGGGTGGAGCTGGAAGGCGGCGCTGGCGCACAGGTTCTGGCCGCCGCTGAGGCACTCGAAGTTGTTGAACAGCAGGTCCAGCGGGTGGCCGAGCATCATGTCGGCGACGGTCCCGACGGTCTGGCCGGTGACGAGCTGCGTGCTCAGGGAGGAGTCCTTGGCGAGCGTGAACACCCCGGCCGAGCCCCCCGCGAGGGTGGTCGGGTCGGCCGCCAGCGGCGGGAACATGCTCGAGGCCTGCGGGCTGGTGACGTTCGGGTTGAACGGGAACTTCGAGATGTCGAGGGCGTCGTAGAACGGGTCGGCGTAGTTGTGGGTCGGATTGCCGGTCCCCTGGCCGAAGCCGTCGAGGTCGAGCACCCGCAGGCCGCCGGCGGTGCCGCCGCCGTTGGAGGCCAGGTAGATCGCGCCGGGAGCGACGGGCGCGTTGACCAGCCCCGGGCACTCGCCGCTGATCTCGAAGGTGATCTCGTCGGTCTCGAGGGTGTTGGGGTCGCCGTTGAGGTACAGGTCGAGGGCCGCGTTCTCGAAGTAGGTGACGAAGGCCTGGGCGGCGGCGCCCTGCGGATCGCCGCCGGGGAAGGTCACCACCGGCTGGATCAGGAACTGGGTGAAGTCGTAGGGACTCACCGGCATCACCGTGAACGGCAGGGTGACGCGCTGGCCGGGCGGCGGGTAACCCGGAGGCACTCCCGGCAGGAATTCGACCGTGAACTCGTTGGAGAGGGCCGGCGGCACCCTTCGCGGCAGCGGGCCGACCGAGTAGGGCTGGCAGGACTCCGAGAAGTAGAAGTGGATCGGCTCGTCGCAGGTGACGTTGATCGCCAGGTTTATCGGCTGCGTCACGATGTTGCCGGCGACGCCGTCCAGGAGCGGCAGCGGCGGCCGGGTGTCGGCGCCGACGTTGGCGGTGGCGACCCCGGGTTCGATCAGGCGGCGGCCGTCGCGGGAGAAGATCGAGTCGTTGATCACCACCCGGATGACCCGGTCCTCGGGAAGGGTCTCGTAGGTGGAGAGGTCGCCGTCCGAGTCGACGACGAACATGAAGGTGTTCAGCGACAGGTTGCTGCCGGCGTTCTGGAACGAGCCGTCCTGGACCCCGATGTCGGTGCCCGGGAACCCGGTGCCCGGCTGCAGCACCACGCCGTTGCGGGTGATGTTCACCGGCAGCACGTGGTTGCTGCCGTCCTTGCGGATCCACTTCTCCAATTTCGGCGGGTTGCCGAAGTAGGTCCGGCCGTCGATGAAGCCGCGGCCCTCGACCTGCTCGGAGTAGCCGGTGACCGGATCGTAGGCGACCACCTGCAGCGCTCCGGTGAGCCCGTTGTTGGACAGTCCGCCGGCGGTCCGGTCGAGGATCGAGTCGATCTTCAAGGACCGCGAGAAGCGCACGGCGACGAAGTGGTTGCCCGGAGCCCGGCTGATCGAAGGCACGATCGCGTCCACCGGCCAGGCGGCCGGCGGCAGGATCGGGTTGTTCTCCGAAGGCCGGTTGGCGAGCAGGTCGTCCAGGGTCCGGATCTCCACCAGCTGGTCGGACGAGATCGCCCCGGTGATCGGATCGACCTGGTGCACCACGTGGGGCAGCAGGCGGCCGAAACCGTTGTTGACCTCCTCGATGAAGAAGGAGGTGGCCGTGGCGTTCGGGTCGCTGAAACCGGAGCCGCTCGAACCACAGGAGGTCAAGCCGGCGACGGAGAGCAGAGCGACAGTAGAAGCAAGGAAGCGTCGGTTCATCGATTCCTGGATCAGGACCGGGGGGGGTCGTCCTTCCCTAGTGGGCAACAATCATGCCACTGCCTTCTCAAGCACTTAGGGCGTTTCTGGGCAGGGGCACCGCACGGCGCCGTGCGCGGTCGCACGGTTCCGGCCGGGGCCATTCTAAGGGCCGGTGGGTCCCAGGCTACCGAATCCATACCCGGGAATGGAATCCCGAGTCCTGGCAGGTCAGAATCCAGGGATGCGCGACTCCTCCGCCTTCCAGCCCCGGCTGACCCGCAGCGGCGAGGAGGAGTTCGAGCGCTGCCTGCGACCGGCGCGGTTCCGGGACTTCCTCGGCCAGGAGCGGCTCCTGGAACCCTTGGAAGTCATGATCCGGGCCGCCATGGAGCGCTCGGAGACGCTGGAACACCTTTTGTTCTCAGGACTTCCGGGATTGGGGAAGACCAGCTTGGCGCTCGCCCTGGCGGCCGAACTCGGCACCCCGCTCAAGGTGACCAGCGGTCCTGCCCTGGAGCGGGCCAAGGACCTGGTCGGGATCCTCTCCAGCCTCGACCAGGGCACGGTGCTCTTCATCGATGAGATCCACCGCCTCCCGAAGGTGGTCGAGGAGTATCTCTACGGCGCCATGGAGGGCTTCCGGATCGAGTTCACCCTGGACCAGGGCGTCCACGCCCGGCTGCTCAAGCTCGACATCAAGCCCTTCACCCTGGTCGGCGCCACCACTCGCGAGGCCCTGCTCTCGTCCCCCTTCCGGTCCCGTTTCGGGCAGGTGTTCCGCTTCGAGCCCTATTCGGAGGAGTCCCTGCAGCGGATCCTGGAGCGCTCCGCCGGCATCCTCGGCGTCCCGTGCGCGCCCGAGGCGCTGGCGGTGCTGGCGGAGCACTCGCGCGGCACCCCCCGGGTGGCCAACCGCCTGCTGCGGCGGGCCCGGGACGTGGCCCAGGTGGAGGCCGACGGCCGCATCGAGGCCTCGGTGGTGGAGCGGACCTTCCAGCTGCTCGGCATCGACGAGCACGGCCTCGAGCGGGCCGACCGAAAGGTCCTCGAGGCGCTGGCCCGCGCCGAGGGCCGACCGCTCGGCCTGAAGAACCTGGCGGTGGCGACGGACGAGGAGGAGGACACCCTGGCCGACGTCCATGAGCCCTGGCTGATCCGCCGCGGCTTCCTGGCCCGGACCCCCCAAGGCCGGGTGCTGCAGGAGGCCGGCTGGGAGTTGCTCGGCCTCCGACCTCCGGAGGCGACCTGACCGCACACCGTGCCTGCCTCTCCTCCGCCCTCGCGCCTGCTGCTGTTCCTCGGGCTGCTGACGCTGATCTGGGGCGGCAGCCTGCTGCTGGATCGCCAGGCGCCGCCCGGGGCGCCGCTGCCCGGTGGCCTGGCCGATCCGGACCCGCTGGTCCTGGTCCGGCTCGAGCGCTTCGCTGGCGGAGAAGCCCTGGAGCTCGGGATCCGCGGCCGTTGGCGCGTCGTCGACGACCTGGGGAACATGCTCCACGAAGGCCACGGCCTCGACGCCCCGGTCCGCATCGACTCCGGCGGCTACAAGGTCGGCCCCTGGCGGGTCCGCGCCGATTCCTTCTGGATCGAGCCGGAGGGCGACGACGCCCTGGTGCTCGATCAGAGCCGCTACCACGGCCGCCTGCGCTTCGAGCTGAAGCGCGACCGCCTGCTGCTCCCCGAGAGCTTCGACGTCCTCCTCGAGCTCCCGCTCGAGGCCTATGTGCTCGGCGTCGTCTGCGGCGAGCTGCCGACCCTCGCCGAGGGGGCCGCCGAGGCCCTCAAGGCCCAGGCGGTGGCTGCCAGGAGCTACGCCCTGTGGCGCCTCCGCGGCGGCCGCCGGTCCCTCAGCGACTCCCCCAGCGACCAGCGCTTCCGCAGCATCGACTGGGTCACCGACGAGGCGCGGCGGGCGGTCAACGCCACCCAGGGCCTGGTGCTGGTTTGGGACCGCGCCCTGTTGCCGGCCTGGTACCACGCCAACTGCGGCGGCGGCACCGCCAACGCCGCGGTGGTCGGCTTCTCCCGCGAGGAGATCCGGCCGCTCGCGGGGGTCCCCGACCCGATCTGCGCCGCTGGCCCGGTCTGGGAACGCGCCGTCGGCCCGGAGGTGCTGGACCGGATCGCGGTCCGGGACGGACTGGGCGACAGCTTCGAACGGATGGTGCTCCGGGAGCGAGACGTGAGCGGCCGCCTGATCTCGGCGGTGCTGGTCGGCCAGGACGCCACCCTCGGCTACCGGGGCGAGGACCTGCGCCGGGACTTCGGCCTGCCCTCGACCTTCTGGAGTTCGTTGCGGGCGGTCCAGGACGGCAGCCTGGTGGTGCGCGGCACCGGCCGTGGCCACGGCGTCGGCATGTGCCAGGACGGCGCCCTCCGGCTCTCCCGCGAAGGACGGGCCTTCCAGGAGATCCTCGGCCGCTACTACCCCGGCGCCGGGTTGAGCTCGCTCGCCGACCTGGACCGGACCGATCCGTGAGCCTGCGCTTCCACCGCAGCCTCGGCGGATCCACGGAGCCTCGGCTGGGCAAGCTGATGACCGCCCCCGGCGGGGGGGCGGCGCCCGCCCTCATGCCGGTGGCGACCCGCGGCCTGATGCGCGGGGTCCCCCACCACCCCCCGCCGCCGCGGGGCGGCGCGGTG
>JACNJP010000424.1 GCA_014382465.1 Planctomycetota bacterium | reverse complement strand
GCGCCTGCCCGACAGGCTGGGGGGGGCGGGGGGCCCCCAGGCGAGGCCCGCGCGGAGGGCGAGGATCTAAACAGGCCCGCGGGCCGCGCCGACCCCCAGGCGGGGCTGGGGGCCCGGGAGTCCCGGCGGGCGCCCCAGAACCCCCCCCCCCGGGCCCTGACCGCCCCCCCCCTCACCCGCCTCGACTTCTTCACCCAGCTCGAAGTGCTGACAGTGACGGAGGACGGCATCCAGGTGGACGAATCCTCTCTGGCGGCCCTCCGCCCCCTCGAAGAATGACCACCAAGCGCAAGAAGACCGTCCCCCTGCCCCTGGTCGCCGTGATCCTGGTCCTCGTCGCCGGCCTCATCTACGGCTACGGACCGGGCGACTGGTTCGGCGCCGACCAGGTCGAGGCCGTCGGCGGCGCGCCGGTGCGCCGCGGCCCGCTGACCATCAGCGTGATCCAGCGCGGCAACCTCGAGGCCAAGAACAGCGTCAAGCTGCGCTGCGACGTCGAAGGGCGCACCACCATCCTTTTCCTGGAGCCGGAGGGCAGCTTCGTCCAGGAGGGGCAGGTGGTTGCCGAGCTCGACGCCTCGAACCTGGTGGACCGGCTGGTGACCCAGGACATCGCGGTGCAGAACGCCGACGCCGCCTTCATCAAGGCCAAGCAGGACCGCACGATCCAGGTCAGCCAGAACGACTCCGACATCAAGCGGGCCGAGCAGAACCTGGAGTTCGCCCGGATGGACCGCGGCAAGTACCTGGACGGCGACTGGCCGCAGCAGCAGAAGAAGGCCGAGGAGGACATCATCCTGGCCGAGGAGGAGCTGGCGCAGGCCGCCGAGACCTTCGAGTGGTCGCAGAAGCTCTACGACAAGGGCTTCTACACCCGCACCCAGCTCGACCGCGACGACCTCTCCATGCGGCGCAACGGCATCAACGTCGACCGCGCCAAGCGGGCCAAGGAGCTGCTGGAGCAGTTCGACAACAAGAAGCGGCTGCTGGAGCTGGACGGCGCCGTCGAGGAGGCGGTGCGCGAGCTCGAGCGGGTGAAGCTGCAGGCGGCCGCCCGGTTGGTCGACCACGACGCCTCGGTGCGGACCTCCGAGGCCCGGCTCAGCCTGGAGACCGAGAACCTGGCCAAGCTGAAGCGGCAGGTCGAGGCGGCGGTCATGAGGGCGCCGGTGTCCGGCATGGTGGTCTACGGCCGCACCGAGGGCGGCCGCATGGGCGGCGGCGAGCCGATCCAGGAGGGCACCGAGGTGCGCGAGCGCCAGGAGATCATCACCATCCCGCGCGAGGGCGGGATGATCGTCGAGGCCAGCCTGCACGAGTCGGTGCTGAAGTCGGTCCAGCTCGGCCAGCCCTGCCTGATCCGGGTCGACGCCCTGCCCAGCCAGGTGTTCCACGGGACGGTCGAATTCGTTGCCCTGCTGCCGGACCGCGCCAGCTGGTGGGCCAACCCCAACCAGCGCCTGTTCAAGACCCACATCACCATCGACGACGGCACCTCCGAGATGCGCCCGGGCACCAACTGCTCGGTAGAGATCGTCATCGACGAGCTGCTCGACACCTTGTTCGTGCCGGTGCAGTCGATCTTCGTGCGGGACGGCAAGACGGTGGTCTTCATCCAGAACGGCGCCGATCCCGAGGTCCGCGAGGTCGAGGTCGGGCCGGCCAGCGAGAAGTGGGTGTCGCTCAAGTCGGGGGTCCAGGAGGGCGAGATCGTGCTGCTCAGCGCGCCGGCCGGCTTCCACGCCGAGTCCCCGGTGGTCAACGGCAAGGACGACGCCGATCCGCCGCCCCCGGTGATGCCCGGCGGCGCGCCCGACGCCATGCGCAACCGCGCCGGCCAGGGACAGCAGGTGCCCGCGGGGACCGGCGCCGGCGGCGGCGGGATGGCGCCCGCCGAAGCCGGCGCCGGCGGCCGCCAGATGCCCGAGGGGATGCGGCCCGGCGGCGGCCGCCCGGGCGGAAGCGGCATGCGGCCCGGCGGCGGCGACCGCTCGATGCCCGAGGGCAGGCGACCGGGCGGCGGCGAGCGGGGCGCGGAGTCCGGCGGCTGAGCCGTGCCCGCCGTCGCCATCCTCAAGGACGTCTCGCGCGTCTACACCATGGGTAACACCGTGGTGCGGGCCCTGAACGGCTTCTCCTTCGAGTTCGGGCAGGGCGAGTACTGGGCCATCATGGGCAGCTCCGGCAGCGGCAAGTCGACGCTGCTGAACATCCTCGGCTGCATCGACCGGCCGACCAGCGGCTCCTACCAGGTGCGCGGCCAGGAGATGGCCACCCTCGACGACGACGAGCTCAGCGAGCTGCGCGGCCTGCACATCGGATTCGTGTTCCAGTCCTTCAACCTGATCCCGCAGCTCAACGTGCTCGAGAACATCCTGGTGCCGCTGTTCTACCAGGAAGACCCGCCGGCCGACGGCGAGGAGCGCGCCGCCATGCTGGCCGACCGCGTCGGCCTCGGCGACCGCCTCGACCACCGGCCGCTGGAGCTCTCGGGCGGCCAGCAGCAGCGCGTGGCGATCGCCCGCTCGCTGATCAACGACCCGGCGCTGATCCTGGCCGACGAGCCCACCGGCAACCTCGACACCCAGACCACCTCCGAGATCCTCGACCTGCTCGACGAGCTGCACGACGAGGGCAAGACCATCCTCCTGGTCACCCACGAGGCCGACGTCGGCGCGCGGGCCCAGAGCATCCTCCACCTCAAGGACGGTCACATCGACGACGTGGCCCACAACCGCCCCCGGCCCTGATGCTGCACTCCCCCGTCCTCCGCTCGGTCAAGCTCGGCGTCAAGAGCCTGCTGCTGCACAAGCTGCGCAGCCTGCTGACGACCCTGGGCGTGCTGTTCGGCGTCAGCAGCGTGGTCGCCATGCTGGCCATCGGCGAGGGCGCCAGCGAGGAGGCCCAGGAGCAGATCAAGCAGCTCGGCAGCCAGAACGTCATCCTGCGCAGCGTCAAGCCGCCCGAGGACACGGTGTCGAACCAGTCGACGCGGGTCAGCAATTACGGTCTGACCCACCTCGACTTCGAGCGCATCTCCGAGACCCTGCCGTGGGTCAAGCGCGCCGTGCCGGTGCGCGAGCTGCAGCAGGAGGTGCGCGTCGAGCAGCGCAAGCTGAACCCGCGGGTCATGGCGACCACCCCCGACTACATCGAGGTCACCGGCCGGATGATGGGCGAGGGCCGCTTCATCAGCGAGCGCGACGAGGAGCTGGTCTCCAACGTGTGCGTGCTCGACCACGAGGTCGCCCGCTTCCTGTTCCCCTTCGAGACCCCGCTGGGCAAGCGGGTCAAGATCGACGCCGACTACTTCACGGTCGTCGGCACGCTGCTGCCGCGGACCCGCACCTCCGACGACCCGGCCGCCGCCGGCACCAGCGTCACCGGCGAGGTCCTGATCCCGCGGCTCACCGGCCAGCGCTGGTTCGGCGACCTCCAGGTCAAGGTCCGCAGCGGCAGCCGCGAGATGGAGGAGGTCCAGCTCCACGAGATCATCGCCGAGATCGACGCGCCGGAGAACGTGGCGCACGCCGCCGCCGCCGCCCGCGAGATGCTCAAGCGCAACCACAAGCAGCAGGACTACGAGGTGGTGGTGCCGCTCGAGCTGCTGGCGCGGGCCGAGGAGACCAAGCGCATCTTCAACATCGTGCTCGGCAGTATCGCCGGCATCAGCCTGCTGGTGGGCGGCATCGGCATCATGAACGTGATGCTGGCCACCGTCACCGAGCGCACCCGCGAGATCGGCATCCGCCGCGCCCTCGGCGCCAAGCGCCGCCACATCATCATGCAGTTCCTGGTCGAGGCGGTCGTGCTGTCGGTCGGCGGCGGCCTGCTCGGCATCCTGCTCGGCCTGGCGATCCCGTGGTTCGTGACCTGGTACGCCGACCTGCGGACCATCGTCACCCCCGAGGCGCCGGCGCTGGCCTTCGGCGTATCGGTCGGCATCGGCCTGGTCTTCGGGCTGTATCCGGCTTGGCGAGCGGCGACGATGGATCCGGTGGAGGCGTTGAGGCATGAGTAGTCCCCGGTCGGGTGTCTGGCCGGCGCAGCCGACCCAGACGCTCTGACCGAGCGAGGCGCTCTCACGACGCGTCTGGGCCGGCTGCGCCGGCCAGACGGAAGACCGCGGATGACTCAGGCTCAACGGCGCCGCTGGACCGGCGCCTGGGGGCGGGGAGGGATGGTCGGGGGGCGCGGGTGGCATCCCGTGCGGCGGCCACGGCTCGTATTCATGGCCAGCGAGTCCGGGCGACGGGCCCGCGGGTTTCCCCGCTCGCTTGTCCTCCGTCCACTGGCCGCCGCGTCCGGCCGGAGCAGTCGGCCCGGACGCGTCGTGAGAGCGCTTCGCTCGGTCAGAGCGTCCGGGCCGGCCGCGCCGGCCGGAGACCGTCGGGCAGGAGTACCATCCAGCCAACAGCCATGATCGAGCTCTTCGTGGTGGCGGTGCTCCTCTGCGCGGGAACACAGTCGGTAGATGCCCCGCCCTCGGAGGCGGGCGAGCTGCCGAGCGCCATCGACCTGCGGCCGGAATTCGAGCGACTCGGCTTGGGGCCGCGGGCGCAGGGGGCGCGCGGCACCTGTTCGATCTTCACGACCTGCGCGGCGGGGGAGTATGCGCTGGCGCGGCAGGGGGGCGCCGGGGAGCGGCTGAGCCCCGAGTTCCTCAACTGGGCGGCGGGGCGCGCGGCGGGGCGCCCCGCCGACGGCAACTTCTTCCACAACCCCTTGGCCGGCTTCGCCCCCCCCGGCCCCTGCCCGGGGG
>JACNJP010000528.1 GCA_014382465.1 Planctomycetota bacterium | reverse complement strand
CGTAGAACTCGGCCCAGTGGGCGATCGACCAGCCGAAGCAGTCGCCGATGGTCTCGTAGACGGCGCGGGCGCGCGGGTCGCCGGCCGCCATCCGGGCCTGGACCGCCACCAACTGCTCGGGGAAGGGCATGTCGGCCGGCAGCTCGATGCCGGCCATCGGCGCCAGCCGCGCCACCGCCTGCTGCGAGAAGTACTGGACCCCGCAGCCGAGGTCGCCGGACCACTCGTCGGCCGGCGCGTCGGCGCGGTAGTCGACCGGCGAGAAGGCCAGCTCGTTCAGGCCGAGGGTGATGTGGCCGTCGGGGTCGCAGTAGCCGGCGGCGGTGCTGGTGCCCATGGCGACGCCCAGCACGGCGCCGTCGCCGATCGACATCGAGCCGGCCAGGGCCGTGACCTCGCCGTCGTTGACGACCTCGAAGGGGACGCCGCCCCAGTCCTCCTGGACCCGGAAGAAGATCCGCCGCACCTTGGCCTGGTAGTCGGCCGCCGAGATGCCGCGGAACAGCGAGGCCGCCTTGACCTCGTTGCCGACGTAGACCCCGGCGGCGCTGCCGCCGATGGCGTCGACCCGCGGCAGGTGGGCGGCCGCCCGCCGCAGCGAGTCCATGATGCCCTGGTAGTGGTAATCCGGGTCAGACTCGAAGTAGGGGTCCCACTCGACCTCCTCGGAGTGCACCACCTGGCCGTCGATCAGCGCGGCGCACTTGCGGTCGCTGCCGCCGAGGTCGAAGCCGATGCGGCAGCCGTCGAGGTGGCGGCCGAGCGGCATGGCCCGCGCCCGCGCCGGCGGCACCTCGTCGCGGGCGCAGGCCGTGACGCGGATGCCCTCGTCGAACATCTTGCGCCCGACGATCTCGTGGTCGAAGGCGCGCGGGCCGTCGGCGGCGTAGATCTGGCTCAAGGGCGCGACGAGCTCGGGGCAGCCCCCGAGGTAGATCCTCGAGCCGCCCCGCTGCCACAGCAGGGTCTTCACCAGGCGCTCGACGTAGCGCAGGTTGAGCGCGGCGGTGGCGGCGGAGTGCGGCAGGATCCGCGCGTCGTGGACGAAGCAGGTGCCGTCGGCGCGGCCGAGGCCGAGGCGCAGCTCGGTCGACGCCGGGTCGGCCGCCGCCCGCTCGCGGTAGGCCCGGTTCCACAGCGCCGCCGGCAGGAAGCCCGGGTCCAGCCCGGGCCGGACCGGGACGTCGACGGAGAGGGTGGCGTCCATGGGAGGATCCCAGCCTAGTGCTCGCCCGGCTCCGGCTCGCGCTCGCTCACCGCCACCAGGCCGGCGTCGATGAACTGGCCGCCGCCGGTCTGGCGGCAGTGGACCGCGAGCTGGTTGACGCCCTGCTGGATCAGCGCGCGGGCGTCGGCCCCGAGCGGCAGCAGCAGGTAGCCGGTGGTGTAGCCGGCGAGCTCGGCGATGAGCTGGCCGTTGAGCCAGACCTCGGCGTCCTCGTCGTGGTGGATGCGCAGGTGCAGGTCGCCCTCGGGCAGCGGGCCCTTCCAGATGAAGCCGCGGCGCAGCCAGATGTCGGCGCCGAGCCACTCGGTGGCGATGACCGCGCCGGGGGTGCCTGGCCGGCCGAAGCCGCCCAGGCCGCGCTGCCAGCCGGCGTCGTCGAAGCCCTTCGCCGGCCAGCCGTCGGCCGGCGCCTCGGTGGTCCAGGCCCACGGCTGCGGCGTCAGCCGCGAGCTCTCGAGCACCGGCCGGAGCGTCGGCGGCGGCAGGTAGAGCTTCAGGTTGGCCTCGCGCACGGCGGCCGGGTCCATCTTGAGGACCGCCCGGTCGTAGCTCATGAGGCCGTTGACCTCGACCTCGACGTCGGTGGTCTGGGTGTAGACTGCGGCGCACAGGCCGTCGTGGATCAGCGGCCGCAGGCTGCCGATCAGCCCGAGGTAGGCGGCGGTGAGCGACGCCGCGTCCTCGAAGCTGCGGTAGCCCCAGTTCTCCTGGTCCTGCCAGGTGTGGCCGGGCAGCGGCAGCCCGAGGCCGCCGAACTCGCCCAGCACCGCCGCCCGCCCGGGCTCGACCGGCGGCGCCGCCGGCCCCGGGTAGGCGTGGATGTCGTGCAGGTCGCCGACCCCGCGGTCGGCCCAGCCGCTGGCCGAGTCCACCAGCCGGGTCGGGTCGAGCCGGCGCAGCCAATCGACCACCCGGGCGGTTGCGAATTGGCCCCAGCCCTCGTTGAAGGGTACCCAGACGACGATCGACGGGTGGTTGCCGAAGTCGCGCACCAGCTCCTGGTGCTCGGCGAAGTAGATCCGCTCGGCGTCGGCGTCGCGCTCGTAGTCGGCGTCGCCCGGTCCGATGTAGCGGTCGCCGCTCGGCATGTCCTGCCACACCAGCAGCCCGAGGCGGTCGCACCAGCTGTACCAGCGGTCCGGCTCGACCTTGACGTGCTTGCGGACCATGTTGAAGCCGAGCCGCTTGGTCACCTCGAGGTCGTAGCGCAGCGCCTCGTCGCTCGGCGCGGTGTAGAGGCCGTCGGGCCAGAAGCCCTGGTCGAGCGGCCCGAACTGGAACAGGATCTCGCCGTTCAGGAGGATCCGCGGCGTGCCGGCGTCGTCCGGGCCGATTTGGATGTCGCGCAGGCCGAAGTAGCTCTGGACCCGGTCCACGACCTGCTCGCCGCGGCGCAGGAGCAGCTCGAGGTCGTAGAGGGTGGGGGAGTCGGGCGACCACGGCTGCGGCTCCGGCACCTTCGCGATCAGGCGCAGCCGGCCGTCGCCGGCGAAGACGCCGCGGGCCCGGAAGGCCTCGGTCGAACCCAGCCGGGCCACGACCTCGAGTTCGAGGCCGTCGACCGGGCCGTCGGCCCGGGCTTCGAGCTCCAGTGCCCCTTGGAGGTAGCTGCCGCGCAGCTCGAGGTCGGCGAGGTAGGTCGGCGGCACCGCCTCGAGCCACACCGACTGCCAGATGCCGGTGGTCGGCGTGTACCAGATGCCGCCCGGCCGGGTGACCTGCTTGCCGCGCGGCTGGGGGCCGCGGTCGGTCGGGTCCCAGACCGCGACCTCGAGCTCGTGCGGCCGGCCGTCGGCCAGGGCGCCGTCCAGCTCGAACTGGAACGGGTCGTAGCCGCCCTGGTGGCTGCCGACGGCTTGCCCGTCCACCGAGACGGTCGCCTGCCAGTCGACGGCGCCGAAATGCAGCATCAGCCGCTGGCCGCGCCACTCCGGCGGGACCACCAGCGGGCGTCGGTAGCGCAGCACCTGGTCGTCAGCGACCCGCCGCTGGACGCCGGACAGGGCCGACTCGATCGGGAAGGGGACCAGGATCTTGCCCTGCCAGGTCCCGGGCGGCGGCGCCAGCAGCGGCTGGACGGCGTAGTCCCACTCGCCGTTGAGCGAGAGCCAGTCCGCCCGTTGGAATTGCGGCTTGGGGTGCTCGGGGTGGACCCGGGAGCGGTCGAGGCCGGCTCCCCAGCGGGTCGAGAGCTGCCCCTCCTGGGCGGCTCGGGCCGGGCCGGGGAGCAGGAGCAGGCCGCAGGCCAGGGCCAGCGAGGCGGCCAGGGGCCGTCCGGAGGGCATCGCGGGGGTGGGTCGAGCGGCCATTTCGCGCCATCATCCCCGTCTCCGGGCCAGGAGCAAGGGTGGGCGAAGCCAAGAATGGAGGAAGACGGTCGAAACTTGACGCCTTCCCGCCGCTATTCTGGAGCCGGTACGGGCCGAATCCCCAGCCCTTTCGCCAATCCAGCCAAAAAGCCTTGGAGAAAGTCGAGCAGACTCCCACGCTCCCGGCGGAGCAGCGTCCCAGCGTTGCCCTGATCGTCGAGACCACGCTCGGATCGGGTCGCGATATTCTTCGCGGCATCGCCCGTTTTCTTCATGAGCACCGGGCCTGGTCGGTCTACCACGAGGTGCGCAGTCTGGAAGACGGCTTCCCGCAGGCGCTGGTCGACTGGGTGGGGGACGGCATCATCGCCCGGATCCCGACCTCGGCGATCGGCGAGCGGATCCAGCGCGCCGGTCTGCCGACGGTCGACGTGCTCGGCATGGTGCCGGAGCTCGGGCTGCCGGTGGTGCACGTCGACGATCGCGCCATCGCCGGCCTGGCGGCCGAGCACCTGCTGGCGCGCGGATTCCGCTCCTTCGGCTTCGTCGGCTTCGGCGACGCCAACTGGTCCAACAACCGGCGCCAGGCCTTCGTGGAGGCGGTGACCGCCGACGGCCGGCCCTGCGCCGTGCTCGAGGACATGAGCCGGCACCCGATGGCCAACTGGGAGAGCCTCCTCGACCGGCTGACGCAGTGGATCGCCGGGCTGCCCAAGCCGGCCGGCATCATGCTGGCGAGCGACCAGCTCGGCCCGGCGGTGCTCGAGGCCTGCCGCAGCATCCCGGTGGCGGTGCCGGACGAGGTGGCCGTGATCGGCGTCGACGACGACGAGCCGCTGTGCGTGGTCTCCGACCCGCCCCTGTCGAGCGTGCGGCCGGACCACTTCCGGGTCGGCTACCAGGCGGCGGCCCTGCTCGACCGGCTGCTGCGCGGCGAGCCGGCGCCGACCCAGCCGATCCTGGTGCCGCCGCTCGGCGTGACGACGCGGCTGTCGACCGAGGTGCTGGCGCTCGAGGACCGCACCGTGGCCGACGCGCTGCGCTACATCCGCGAGCAGGCGATCCACGGCATCAAGGTCGATCACGTGGTGGAGGCGGTGTCGATGTCGCGCAGCGTGCTGCAGCGGCGCTTCCGCGAGCAGCTCGGCCGCACCATCCACGACGAGATCCTGCGGGTGCGGCTGGACACCGCCAAGAGCATGCTGGCGGACACCGACCTGGCGATCTCG
>JACNJP010000527.1 GCA_014382465.1 Planctomycetota bacterium | reverse complement strand
GCGCCGTGGCCGCCCCCTGCTGCACCGGGCTGGGGGGCTGCTTCAGCGGGCGGGTCTACATCGTCAGCGGGATCGACGGCAGCTTCCTCGACTCCATCGACGGCCTCGGCATGGGCGAGCTCTTCGGAGTCGCCATCGCCGGCACCGACGTCAACGGGGACGGCGTCTCCGAGCTGGCGGTCGGCGCCGTCGGCGCCGCCGGCGGCGACGGCGAGGTCCGCTTCTACCAATGGTCCGGCGGCGTCATGACCCTGATGGCCAACGGCACCATGGCCGGCGCCGCGGGCTCCGACGAGTGGTTCGGCTTCTCGATGGAGAACCTCGGCAACCTGATCCTGAGCGCGGGCCACGAGATGGTCATCGGCGCGCCCTACGCCGACGACGGCGGGGTCGATTCGGGCTCGGTGACGGCGATCACCAACCTCACCGACCTGCGCAGCTACGCCCCGAGCGTCGCCGGCGTCCGGGCCGGCTACTCGGTCAGCGCCATCATGAGCGGCTTCCAGGGCTACGTCGCCGCCGGCGCCCCGACCACCGCCAACGGCACCGTGTTCATCTGGGACGGCCGGACCATGGCCGAGATCAAGCGCCTCGACGGCGCAACCGCCGGGGCCCAATTCGGCTACGACCTCCAGCTCATCCCCGACCGCGACTTCGACGGCTTCGTGGAGATCGTCGTCGGCGCGCCCAACCCCGCCGGCAAGGGCAAGGGCTACGTCATCGACTTCCTCGAGAACCCGGCCCCGACCACTCTGCTCGAGGTCGAGGGGACCCTCCGCGGCCGCCTCGGCGCGGTCGTGGCGGAGACCGGCGACATCAACGGCACCACCGCCTCCGACCTCGCCTTCGCCGCCCCCGACTCCAACGCCGGCCTCGGCCGCCGCCAGGGCCGCTTCGAGGTCTGGACCCCGCCCGACAGCAACCTGCCGCCGCCGGTCCTGGAGCTGCTCAACGATCCGGTCCTGGATTCGCCGGTCGGCATCAAGGTGACCAACGTCAAGCCTGCCGCCGACCTGTACCTCTACGCCGGAACCGCCCACACGCCGGGGACCACCGCCGAAGGCTTCCAGATGGACATCAGCAGCTACTTCGCCAAGGTCAGCGGCCACGACTACTTCGAGCTGGCGACCGGCGTCACCGGCGGCAGCCACACGACCGTGCTGCAGCTGCCGATCACGATCCCCAACGGCATCCCGGTCTACTTCCAGGCCATGGAGAAGCGCGGCATCTTCGAGCGGCTGAGCTCGGTGGACGGCGGAGTCGTCCTGGACCGGCCGATCGAGTTCGACATCACGCCGCCGCTGAAAATCAACACCACCTCGGTGCTGAAGACCACCTACGGACACCGCAGCACCTCGGCGATCGTCTACTACTTCATGGGCCAGAACGTCGGCAGCGCCTCCCACCTGGGCATCAACACCGGCCTGTCGAATCCCTTCCACGTCGTCAACCCGCTGGGCTCGGTCCCGGACCAGTACGGCAACGCCACCTTCTCGTGGCCCGTGCCGGCGTCCATCGGCGGCACGCCGATCTCCGGCCTCACGGTCCTGCTGTCGACCGTCTCCTGGCACGCGGGCAACCAGCGCCTGGGCTACTTCGGCCCGGTGACGATCCTCTAGACCTCCCCGGTCCCGGCTTCGAGCGGCCCCGGCCTCCCCAGGCCGGGGCCGCTGCCGTTCCTCCGCTCCCGGCCTGACGGGGACGGCCGGGTTGAGGCTCAAGCGGGCGGGCGAGCCGGCCGCAGAGGGTGCGGACCACGGTTCCGCGCCATGCTGCATTTTCCTCTGCACCCCTCGCTCTCCCTGGGCCTGATCGGCCTGCTCTGCGCTCCGCTCCCGGCCCAGTCCGGGCCGGAGCTGGCCATCCCGGTGCTGCTGGAGGAGCGGACCGGCCTCGACCAGCCGGCCTGGCCGGTGGTCCTCGGGCTGCCGCTGCCGCAGGGCCAGCTCGGCGCCCTCGCGCCGCTCGAGGTCTGGACCGGCGAGCTCGCGCTGCCGGCCGACGGCCAGGTCCTGTCGCGCTGGGAGGACGGCTCGATCCGCTGGATGAGGGTCGAATTCGTCGCCCCGGCGCTCGCCGCCGACGCCCACTTCAGCGGCACCCTGCGGCTCCGCAGCGCCGCCGCCGACCCGGCCGGGACCCTCTCCGTGGCCGCGACACCAGGGGCGCCGCTGACCGCCAGCACCGGCGCGCTCGAGCTGGAGGACGCGCTCGGCGCCGGCGAGCTGTTCCGGCTGCGCGGCACCCACACGCCGCTGCTGAGCGCGGCGGCGCGCTTCGAGGTCGAGACCGCCGACGGCCTGCTGCTGCCCTTCGAGCCCGCCGGCATGCAGGTGGAACGGCTGGGCGAGCTGTCCCTGGTCCTGCGCCGGATCGACCAACTGGTCGAGAGCGACGGCCACCCGTCGGTGCGCCTGACCACCCGGGTGACCCTGCACCGAGGCTCCGGCTTGGTGCGGCTCCAGCAGAGCCTCGACGTGCTGCGCGGAGTCCACGAGGTCCGCGGCTGGCGGCTCATCCTGCCGCTCGACGAGCCGGGCAGCCGCACCTGGGCGCCGCTCGGGGAGGGCCGCATGTCGGTCCGCCGCGGCGACGCCGAGGTCCTCCAAGGCTCCCTCGACAGCTTCTCCTTCCAGGGCAGGGCCCGCGACGGGGCCTTCCCCGGAGTGGTGGCCTGCGGCCAGCTCAGCGTCGGCCTGCGTCACTTCAGCCAGCTCTTCCCCAGCGGCGTGGCGCGCCGCGGAGACCACCTGGTGCTGGACTTCTGCCCGGGCGACGCCCAGCAGGCGGAGGTCCTCGAGGACGGCTTCGGCCGCACCGTCGAGGTCTGGCTGCGGAGCGGCAAGCCGCGCGCGGCCGAGCTCCACGGCTTCGCCGCCGGCCTCGCCCGTCCGCCGCTGGCGCACTCCACGCCGGACTGGTACCTCGCCGCCGAGGCCTTCGGCCAGCTCGGCGCCGCCCTGCCCGGCGACCACGCGACCCTCGAAGAGCGCATCGCCCAGTCGACCGACCGCGTGCTGCTCGGGCGCGACCGCGATCCGGCCCACCACTACGGCATCCGCCACTTCGGTGACTTCTTCGACCGCGAGCACTCGATCAGCTACTTCGGCTCGCTGCAGCAGGAGTACGACCCCGGGCTGGTCCTGCTCCAGCAGTTCCTGCGCACCGGCGACGTCGACTACCTCGAACCGGCCCTGGACCTGGCCTGGCACTACGCCGACGTCGACATGACGCCGTACGGCGGCGCCTTCCAGCACCGGGCGACCAAGCACCACGTCGACGCCTGGGTCGCCGGCATCCTGGCCGTCGACCTGGAGGCCGAGTACCAGGCGTCGCCCTTCCGCGGCAACGGCCTGGCCGGCGAGCTGGCCTGGGTGGACGCCCAGTGGGGCGCGGCCGCCGCCGAGACCCTGGACGGCTGGATCGCCATCGAGCGCCAGCGCGGCCTGCCCGAGGCGGCGCTGCCGGGCCGCCTGTTCCGCATGATCGGCTTCCACCTCGTCGGGCTCATGCAGGACGAGCTGCCGAACGCCTCCGGAGCCACCCTCGAGGACTACGCCAAGTTCCTCGCCCAGCGACCGGAGGCCCAGGCCCGCGGCTACGACGACGCCGACGACGACTTCGCGGCCTTCTTCGACCGCTACGGCGGCTCCTGGGGCGACTTCCCCTCCTTCCACGTCGACTCGAGCCCGGTGCCCGAGCAGCGCCACCAGAGCGGACACTCGCTGATCCAGGGGGTCAGCCTGGCCCACCTGCTGAGCGGCGAACCGCGGCTGCGCCAGCGGGCGCTGGCCTTCGGCCGCCACCACGTCGAGGAGCTGGTCCCGCGGGCCGTCCAGCACCTGGTGCGGCTCCGCGACACGACCGACGAGGGGCTCTACACCCGGACCGTGGCCTGGCCGATCGTCAACCTGGAGACCCTGGTGGACCTGAGCTGCGGCATGCCGGGAGAGCAGCTCCTGCGCGGCGAGATGCTGGCGGCGATCCAGGACTGCGCCGGCACGCTGCTGGCGGTGCCGATCGACCGGATCCGCTCCAGCATCCACGCCGGGATCACCCTGGAGGGCCTGGCGCAGCACCACCAGCGCACCGGGGACGCGGCCGTCGCCGACTACCTGAAGCAGCTTGCCCGTCGCTGGGCCCGCGACCAGTACGACTGGAGCGAGCACGCCTTCCGCTACCGCGCCTCCGGGCCGACCGAGGCATACCACGGCATGTCCGGCTTGCTGGTCTACGGGCTGGCCTACGCCGAGCAGCTCGAGCACGACGAGGAGCTGTGGTCGGTGCTCCAGGACGCCTGGAACCACCTGCCGCAGGCCACCGGCTACGCCAAGTCCTTCGCCATGCTCTACCGCGGCGCGCCGCGGGCCCTGCACCTGATGCGGCTGCTGGGCTCCGTCACGCCTTGAACGGCGGTGCGCGGAGAGAGGACCCAAGTCCACCCTCCGATCGACCGAAAAGAGGGTGAGGGAACGGTGGAGCAGGTGCAAGAAACGACACGAGGGGATCGAGCCGCGGCGGTCCGGACCGGGGGGAGCCGGGCCGGCCGCGGCCGCCGCTCACTGCCCTGGGCCCTGGTCCTCGGCCTGGCGTCCTGCATCGGCGGCGGCGCCGGCGCCGGCGGCAGCGGACCGGGAGAGGACCCTGGCGGCGGGGCCGGCTTCGAGGTCCCGCTGTCCGGCGAGGAGCGCAGCGGCGCCGCCCAGCCGGCCCAGCCGGTGGCCTTCGGCCCGCCCTTCGCCGCCGGCGCCCCGGCCGACGCCGGCGGGGGCGGATTCGAGACCAGCGCCGAGGGCCGG
>JACNJP010000581.1 GCA_014382465.1 Planctomycetota bacterium | reverse complement strand
GCACAGCGAACCCCCTCGTCGTTTTTACGCCCTCCGGCCGACAGGGCCGGGTCGGCGATGTCCAGGCTTGCCTCGGGGCCCTCCATGACCAAGTCTAGCCTGTGTTGCCAGTTTGCGTCAACTGTAATCCATGGCCCCGCCGCCGGCTGCCTCGCTCCAGGTGATAAATTCCAGACCCGGGCTCCGGCGGCATGGAGATTGCAAAGGATTCCGGCGCCGGTCCCGCCATGTCTCGATCCCTCCTGACCCTGATCGCGACCGCGGCGCTGCTCTCGAGCGCCTGTGGTGGTGGCGGAGCCCTGGGTCCGGGCGAGGCGGCCACCGCCGGCGACTTCTTCGTGGTCGGGATCAACGTCGCCGAGGGGGAGGTGTGGCAGCTCAACCGGCGGATCCGGATCGAGCTCAACCACCCGGTGGACCCGGTGTCGATCGGGCTCCAGTCGATCCGCATCGAGGGGGTCTCGGCCGGTGTTCTCGGGAGGCCGGTGACCGGCGGATTCGAGCTCGAGGCGGGCAGCGGCGGCCGGCTGATCGTGTTCCAGCCGACCTGCCCCACCAGCGAGCTGCTCGACAACGGCGGCCTCCTGCCCGGGGGGCACGCCTACCGCGTCAGCCTCCCCGCCGGCGGCGCCTACGGCAGCTCGGCGCTGCGGGACACAGCCGGTCACTCCCTGGCCCGCGGCGTCAGCCGCGGTTTCGTCACTCCGAAAAGCAACCAGAACCTGTTCCTGGACGGACAGCCTCACCCGCCGCGGGTGGTCGGCATCGAGTGGCCGGCGGGCCTCAACCTCTACACCGATCCGGAGCCTACGGTCACCATTCGCTTCGACCAGCCGATCGACGGCCGGCTGTCCAACCTGAACCTCGACCGGCTGTTCCTGCGCTACTCCGAGCAGACCGTGTCGGCCGGCGGGACCCCGAGCTTCCGCGACAAGGTCCCCGGCCGGGTGGTGCTGGCGGAGAACTGCACCGGCACCGGCGCGACGGTCCGCTTCGAGATCTCCGGGCTGCTGCCGCCCGACCGGCTGCTGCAACTCGAGATGACCAACTCCTTCCGGGACATCGCCGGCCAGACCAACCCAGTCGACTGGGTCTCCGACCGCCACCAGACCCCCTTCCTCAGCCAGGTCTACGGCGCCGCCCTGCTCGGCTGGGACGACGACCAGGAGGCGGTCGACGAGTTCCAGGAGCACTTCCTCGACGGCCGCGGCCTCGACCCGGCGGCCGCCCTGGCGGTGCCGCCCGCGCGCCTCCGCGACGGAGCGATCGAGGCCGCCTTCGAGTTCACCTCCGGCGTCAGCGTCGACGCCGACCTGATCCTGGACGAGAACGTCGAGGTCTACACCGTCGGCCAGGTGTACCTCTACAGCGCCAACGGCCGGCTGTTCCTGATGAACAACGGCGTCCTGCGCGTGGACGACCTGCACGTCCAAGCCGGAGTCACCCTGCGGGCCCGGGGCTCCAACCCCCTGGTGATCTACGTCCAGGGCTCGGCCAGGATCGACGGCGTGATCGACGTCAGCGGCTTCGACTCCTACTGGCCCACCAGCCTAAACTCGCCGCAGTTCCCGGAGGGGCCGGTGCTCGGCGCCTGCGGCGGCGGCCAAGGCGGAATGGCCAGCCGGATCCCCACCGCCCTGACCCCGCGGGGGGACTCCGGCGAGAGCGCCTTCTCCCTGTCGATGAGCGGCGGCGAGGGCGGCGAAGGCGGGCTGAACCAGCTCGCCAACACCATGGGGCCGCAGAACCTGATCGCCTCCGGCGGCGGCGGCGGCACCTTTGCTCTGACCGCCAACGAGTCGATCGGCTGGGACGGCTGGGCCGATGACCAGCGGCCCCGCGCCAGCGACAACCGCGGCCCCGACCACGTCTGGGCCCGGCACCTCTACTGGCCCGACGGCGTGCTGCGCGGCCCCAGCTTCCGCGACACGCTGGTGCCGGTCTACGGCGGCGAGAGCGGCATGCGCGGGACCTCCTACCTGGCCGTGCAGGGCTTCGATCCGCGTTATCCGCCGCAGGTGGCGCACGGCATGTACGGCATGGAGGACGGCCTGCCGGACTACGTCGACCCCCCCGACGACCCGCAGGACTTCGACCCGGCCTGGAACCTGCCCGACCTGCCCTTCGACTACGGCCACCCGACCGAGGGCCCCGACCCCGGAGCCCCCGGCGACTCCGTCTTCAGCGCCGACGGCGACACTGGCGATGACTTCTGGGGCGTGCGCATCAACGCCGACGGCAGCGCCACCTTCGGCGAGCTGCTGATCCCCTGGGCCGGCTCCGGCGGCGGCGCCAGCGGCGACTCCTTCCAGGTCCGCCGCAAGGTCAATCCGCAGACCGGGCTGCTGCTGAGCGTCGTCGACTCCCTGCCGACCGACACCTGGCCGCCCTCCGCCGGGACCCACGGCTTCTACCGCAAGGGCGCCCCGGGCGGCGGCGGCGCCGGCCAGTTCCAGCTGCTCGCGATCGGCCCGGTGGTGCTCGGCCCCGACGCCGTGATCCGCGGCAACGGCGGCATCGGCCACGGCGGCGAGTCGACCGTCTCCGCCGACCACCAGCTCTCCGGGTCCGGCGGCGGGAGCGGCGGCCACCTCGTCATCCACTCGGCCACCGCGATCGACCTGAGGCAGGTCGACGTCGGCGCCGCCGCCACCGCCGCCGAGGTCGGCGACCTCGAATTCGGCGACGCCTTCACCGCCGTCGGCGGCCGGCGCGGCTGGTGCGCCTCCTACGCCACCAAGATCGAGAACACCAACCTGCAGGACGGCAACGGCGACCTGATGATCGGCCGCGGCGGCGCCGGCGGCAACGGCGTGATCCAGATCCACGTCCCCGACCCCGGCACCGACATCCTCTGGCCGGCGGCGGCCGAGCCGGGCATCCGCGACTACATCCACCACTCCGACCCCGGCGGCCGGCCGGCCGACCCCGACCGCCTCGAGGAGGTCTTGCGCCACTTCTCGCGGCCGCAGCCCTACGTGCTGGTGCCGCTCTTCTCGTCCTCGTCGCAGGCCCAGAGCGTCTGGATCGACACCGGCCTGGCGCGGCTGCGAGCGCCCGCCGGCGGCGCGGGCCCCTATCCCGACTGGGCGGGTCCCCTGCTGGCCTTCGGCGGCGTCACCGCCGACGGCTGGGTGCCGGCCCAGAACGGCAAGGTGACCCCTCTCCCCGAGCTGCTGCGGGCGTCGCTGGCGGTCGCCGATTTCCGCCCCGAGGAGCTGCGGGTCGACGGCGCCTCGGCGGTCTTCGCCGGGCTGGAGCAGTTCCTGCGCTCGCCCCCCGCCCTGGTCGGCTACGACCTTCTCCCGAGCGCCGACCGCCCGCTGAGCAGCTTCGAGATCGTCGGCGCCGAGTACGACCCCGCCCTCGACCGCCTCCGGCTGGTGACCCTGCCGGGCGACGGCGCCATGACCGCCGCGGTGGAGCCCGGCCACGACTGGGCGCTGCGGCCCAAATTTTTCCGCGTCGACGCGCTCGGGGTGAAGGACGGCCTGCCGTCCTCGGCCGGGGTCCGGATCGAATTCCAGGGGACCGACGATCCCGCCAACCTGGCGGCGATCGTTCCCGGACCCAACCAGTGGACCGCGGACCTCGGCCTGCTCCAGGGCCTGCGGATGGTCCGCTACCGCGTGACCTTCGAGATCGACGCTCTCGAGCAGGGAGTGGGCCCGGGCTCGCCGCGGCCCCAGCTCGGCTACCTCAAGCTGCCCTTCGTCTGGTAGGCCCGGCCCAGGATTTGCACCATCGCCGTCGCGATGGCTCCTCCTGCACGAACCCTGCTGACGGTCCTCCCTCTGTGTTCGGCTCTCCTGTCCCTCCCGGCCTGCTCCGGCGGCGGCGGCGCCCTCAGCCGTTCGGAAGCGCTCACTGCCGGTGACTTCCTGCTCACCGGCCTGAACCTCCCCGAGGGAGCCGTCTGGGAGCTCAACCGGCCGATCCGGCTGGAATTCAACCACCCGGTCGACCCGGGCTCGATCGGCCTCCAGTCGATCCGGATCGAGCCGGTGTCGGCCGCGGTCCAGGGGAGGCCGGTCACCGGCTCGTTCCAGATCGAGCCCGGCAGCCGAGGCAGGGTGGTGGTCTTCCGGCCGAGCTGCCCGACCTCCGAGGCGCTCGACGACGGCGGCCTGCTGCACGGTGGGCATCGATACCGGGTGGCGGTCCCGGTGGCGGGCGCCTTCGGCAGCGCCGTCCTCCGCGATACGGCCGGTCACTCGCTCGTGCGGGGCGACGAGCGGGGCTTCCGCACCCCGGTCGCGCCGGCCGAGCCGCTGTTCGTCGACGAGGATCCGGCGCCGCCGCAGGTCACCGGGGTCATCTGGCCGACCGGCCTGAACCTGTTCAGCGACCCGCAGCCCTTCCTCACGATCCTGTTCGACCAGGCGGTCGACGGCCGGGTCTCGAACCTCAACCGGGAGCGCCTCGACGTCCTCTATTCGGAGGAGAGCGTGTCCTCCGGCGCGCCGCCGCGCTTCACCGCCCGGCTGCCCGGCAGCCTGGAGCTGGCCGCCAACTGCGGCGAGGCCGGCGCCGAGGTGCGGTTCCGCATCTCCGGCATCCTGCCCGTCGACCGCTACCTCCGCGTCGAGCTCGGCAGCGGCTTCCGCGACATCGCCGGCCAGACCAACGTCGCCGGCTGGGTCTCCGCTCCTCACCAGGCGCCGCTGCTCAGCGAGGTCTACGGCTCCGCGCTGCTCGGCTGGAGCGACGACCAGGAGGCGGTCGACGAGTTCCAGGAGCACTTCCTCGACGCCCGCCACCTCGACCTGGACGCCGCGCTGGCCTGGCCGCCGGCCGAGCACCGGGACGGCGCCCTCCACGCCAGCTTCGAATTC
>JACNJP010000521.1 GCA_014382465.1 Planctomycetota bacterium | reverse complement strand
GCCTGCCACCCGGCCCAGGTGCCGTAGTGCTTGGCCTCCAGCGCCAGCATCCCGTCGCGGTACTCGCGGAAGAAGGCCATCGCGGCCTCCTGCTCGCGCGGCGGCGCGCCCTTGCGCTGGGCGACGAAGGCGTCGATCTCGGCCACCGCGGCCAGCTCGCGTTCGAGATCGACCTGGGGCTGGGCCTGGGCCGGGGAGACCCCAGCCGGGGCGGAATCCTCAGTCACCTGGGCCGGGCCAGCAGTGGCGAGGGCGAGCAGGGCGAGCGGCAAGGCGGCGGTTCGGAGCGCGGACATCACGCGGATTCTACGGCTGTCGGGCCGATCGGCTTGAGCGCTGCGGCGTTAGCCTGCTGCCATGGAGGCCTACGAAACTCTGGATTGGAGCCAGACCTCGGTCCCGGGGCTCCGGCTGGTGAGCCTCGACCGCCAGCCGGACGGCAGCGCCTGGGTGCTGATCGAGCTCGCCCCCGGGGCCGCCTACCCCGCCCACCGGCACCGCGGCCCCGAGGAGGTCTTCGTGGTCCGGGGGAGCTACCGGGACGCCGCGGGGGAGTATCGCCCCGGCAGCCTGCAGCGCTTCGCCGCCGGCACCAGCCACGCGCCGGTGGCCGGTCCGGCCGGGTCCCTGCTCTACGCCCGCTCGGAGTGCGGGATCGAGATCCTCGGCCGGGGCGGGGCCGGTGAAGGCTTCCCTGGGGGTGGATGATCCGCCCGACCTCCGCTAAAATCTCCGCCCCTCGCCGCCCGCCGGCGAGCGGCGGAGTAGCTCAGTTGGTTAGAGCAGCGGAATCATAATCCGCGTGTCGGGGGTTCAAATCCCTCCTCCGCTACCAAGCACTGGACCCCGTAAGTCGCTTGATTTACGGGGTCTACGTCGTTACTACGGCCTTGGCTCAAAGGGGGACACACTCCTCCCTCCGGTCCTTTGCCGGAGTTTTGCCGGAGTTTGAAAATGGGTTGGGATCGCGTGCCTCATCTTTGGCGCCATGCGAACGGCACCTTCTACCTGGTCTGGCAGGAGGGTGGCGGGACGAAACGGCGCTCCGCTGGGACCGACAAGCGGGTCCAGGCCGAGAAGCACCTGAGGGCGTTCCTCGAGGAGTGGGAGCGGCGCCGCTGGGGCCGCAGCGAGGAGTTGACCGTGACGGCAGCGGCCAAGGAGTGGGTAGGGGAGAAGGCCCGTCCACGGCACGGCCTCAGCCCCTCCACCGTGCGCCAGTACCGGGTCCTGGCGGACCGCCTGATCGCCTTCCTTCCGGATGGTATGCGGGTGGTCGAGGTAACGCCCCGGGACCTGCGGCGCTTCCTGGACCACCTGGAGAAGAAGCACAACCTCTCTACACAGGGCATCCGGAAGCGGCTCAGCCTGCTGTCCATGTTTGTCCCGTAGAACGAAACCCTGTCGCATTTCTCTGACGCAGCAGGAGTGGTAACGCCGTCTCCCAGCCCCCCTCCGCGAGGGGGAGGACGGAGACATGGCGACCAAGGAAACGACTCAGCAGCGGTGCCCGGAGGGCCCCGCCCCTGCGGGCCCTGCCCCCCCCGGGGGGGCGGCGCGACCGTGGCAAAAAGCTACACCGCCGCGGATCGACTGCGGCTGATCCAAGAGCAGGCGCGCACGGGCGCACCCCTGCGCAGCTTCTGCGCCGCGCACGGCCTGACCACGGCGACCTTCTGCGCCTGGAAGCGGCGCTACGAAACCGAGGGCGCGGCCGGCCTCGAGCCGCGCCCCAATCCCCGCAACTCCCACGGCGCCCACCGCGGCCGCTTCACGGCGGACCAGCGCCGCGAGGCGGTGGAAGCCTGGCTGCGGTCGGGGATGCGCAAGGCGGACTTCGCGGCGCTGTGGGGCGTCGGCGCGAACTCGCTGGCGTGATCGACTTCGTGATCCAGGGCGCAGACGGTCCCGAGGTCGTCGAGCTCAAGACTTCGGCGAGGTCGTGGTCTCAACTTCAAGCCGAGTTGTCACCCCAGGGGAGCATCTACGCAATGGCTTTGGGGAAGGGCGAGCGGGAGGTGCCGGTGACCTACCGCGTCCTGGTCAAGACGAAGGCTCCGAAGGTCCAGGAGCTGCGGCTGGTCCATTCTCCGAAGGAAAATGGCAGGATCAGCGAGGTTGCCCAAGCCGTCCGACGCAACCTGGAGACGGGTGCCTTTCCGAGGAACGAGGGAGTCCAGACGTGCTCTGGGTACTCCTACCGAAGGCAGTGCCAGGGGAGGGGTGCTCTGGCGGCTTGAGGGGAGGAGGGGGTTGGCAGATCCCCTCCTTTTGGGGCGTCGCTGGCGAACCACGGCGAGCCTCCATTGTGGCTCGGATGCGGCATCGGCTCTGGACCGGTTCGAGGGATTCACGTCAACCCTGGTGTCCACTAATCCTGGGGAGGGTCAGTTCCTCCGGGCGTGATCGAGAGGAGAGTCCCGGGCCGGGTCCCGATTCCCGGTGCTCCCCGACGGACCTCAGCCTCGATCCAGGCTTGGTCCGCCCACGCCGCCACGCCGGCTCCCCTAGACTAATCGGGGCCCTCACCGGCCTATCACGATGACGCAGGACGACCTCCTCTCCGACCTCCCCACCCTGGGATCCGCTTTCTCCATCCTGCGCCCCGGCGCCGGCATCGGCCCCGGCGGGCGCTTTCAGCTCGAGGAGCGCGCCGGGCAGGGCGGCATGGGGGTGGTCTGGCGGGCCACCGACCAGCGGCTCCAGCGGGCCGTCGCCCTGAAGTTCCTGCCCGAGGTCCTGGCCAGCGACCCACTGGCCCGGAAGCAGATCGAGCGGGAGGCGTCGGTCATGCTCGACCTGACCCACTCGGGGATCGTGCGTCTGCTCACGCTCGAGGAGGAGGGGGAGCTGCTTTTCCTGGTGATGGAGTACCTGGAAGGCCCGACCCGCCGCAAGGGCCTGGCGGACCGGCAGCAGGAGGGTGGGTCCTTCTCTCCCGCGGAGGCTCGTTGGCTCCTGGCGCAGGCCGCCCCGCCTCTGGACCACGCCCACGCCGAGGGGGTCCTGCACCGCGACCTCAAGCCGGCAAACCTCATGCTCGCCCGCCCGCCCTCGGCGGCGCGGCTCGGGGAGGGCGACTCCCTAAAGGTCACCGACTTCGGCATCGCCTACGTCGCCGCGACCAGCTTCACGCAGCTCACGGGACGCAGCCACACATCGGGCACGCTGCCGTACATGGCGCCGGAGGTGCTGCTCGGCCAGGCCTCGACCGCTGCGAGCGACGTCTACGCCCTCGGCGCCACCGTGTTCGAGCTGGTCGCCGGTCGCCTGCCCTTCGCGCACGGGGACATCGGCCGCCAGATCACCGACCGCCCGGCCCCGCCGCTCGAGTCCGGCGACCCCGCCCTGGACGCGGCGGTGGCCGCAGCGCTAGCGAAGGACCCCGAGGATCGCCCGGGATCCGCCGGGGAGTTTCTGGCGATGGCCGAGGGCAGGCCGGCCCGACCCCGTCGGAGCGGGGCTGCGGCTGTTCGGCTGTCCAGGAGACGGCCACTCGCTTGGCTCGCCGGCGTCGCCCTGGTCGCGGCGGCCTCTTGGGGCGCGTGGGCGCTGACTGGCGGGACCGGGGCTGGCTTGGTGGGGGACGAGCCGGGTTTGGAGCAGGCGGCCTTGAGCGACGACGCCGCGGTCTCTCCGGAGTCCCTCGGGACGACTCCCCCACGGCCGGAATCCCCGAGCGTGACGGTGGCCCTGGAGGAGCCCGTCGCGGGTATGGTCACCGCAGCGGAGTGGCAGGCGATTCGCGGGAAGGTGGCGGGGCAGGCCCAGTCGGCGGTCCTGGTCCAGATCGCCGGGGATCCGGCCAGCCGGAAGAAGTTGCCGGTGGATTCGGCTGGAGCCTTCGTAATCTCGGCATTCCGGCTGCCGGAGACCGAGGGCAGGCACATCCTGGAGGTCCTCGCAGCGGATGAGTCCGTGCTGCTCCAGTGCGAGCTCGAAGTGGACCGCACTCCTCCCCGGATTCAGGGGAATCCCGAATGGTCCCCGCAGGGGCCCGCGCGCACGGGGGAGCCGATGAAGCTTCGGTTCGCCTGCGACGAGGAGGTGCGGGTGTGTGGCGGTCCGGAAGGGGCGGCCTTCCAGGTTTGGAACACAATTGAGCTGGAAGCGCCATCCGGAGCCTCGCCGGATCCCCTGGTCCGCTCGATTCCCGTTTCCGTGGTGGACCAGGCCGGCAATGGAGGGGAGTTCACACTTCCCCTGGAGGTCTTCGATCCAACTGCCCGGATCGACCGCTATTCAACCCAACGTCCCGACCGTTCACCCGCCTGGACCACCCGCGACCCGGAGCAGCAGTTGGTGGGCCTCCAGGGTTGGGAGGATGACCTGCGGAGTGATGCGCTCTTGACGGAGGGGGAGAAGCACGCGGTACTCAATTCTGCCTACCGCAGCTTGATGGATAAAGTCGCTCGTGAGGCTGCCGCCCGGCGCCTGAACCCTTTCGGCTGGGAGGTATTGGACGCGACGCCGGGGAAGGAGACTGGCGCGGCGAAGAAGATCCGCGATCCGAAGACCGGGATCACCTTCATCCTGGTGGAACCGGGAAGTTTCCTGATGGGCTCACCGGCTGACGAACTTAATCATGAACCCGATGAATCCCAGCACCGGGTGACATTGACCAAGGCCTTCTACCTGGGAGAGACCGAGGTGACGCAGGCGCAGTGGAAGCGGGTCATGGATGGCAAGAACCCCAGCCGCTTCTCAGGAGACGATCGCCTCCCGGTGGAGCAGGTGAGTTGGTACGACTGCCAGGAGTTCCTGAGGAAGGCCGGGGAGGGGTACCGCCTGCCGACGGAGGCGGAGTGGGAATATGCCTGTCGGGCGGGGAGTTCCA
>JACNJP010000396.1 GCA_014382465.1 Planctomycetota bacterium | reverse complement strand
CAGGTGGGGGGGCTGACAGCACCACTCCCAGCCTCTGTTTTATAGGATTGTCGGCCAGATATGCGATTTTCTATCCGAAAGAGCCTTCAGGGAGGTTGAATTGCGTTGAAAGCCCGGAACCGCTGGTCCGCCCGTACCGTCACAGCCCAGGGGGGCGGTCTGCCCCGTCCCCTCTCCTCGCGCGCAATCCCCATCCTCGGAAGACCCTGATGCTTAGCTCGATCCTCCTGCTGGCCTCGGCGCCGCTGCTCCATGCCCAGCAGCCGGCCGCCCTCCCCCTCAACGAGACCACCCGGCGGTCCGAACCCACCCGGTTCGTCCTCAAGACCCTCGACTGGGACGCGCGCAACGGCCAGCCGGTGCTGCCGGCGGCGCTGGCCTTCTCCCGCTCGGAGTCGCTCGCCGCCGGTTATTACCTGGTCCACGCCGGCGACGCCGACCAGTGGCAGGCGATGCGCGAGCTGATCCTCGCCCGCGGCGGCAAGGTCTTCGACTACCTGCCCCACAACGGCATGGAGGCCTGGCTGCCGGCCGGCGCGGTCGCCGGGGTCGGCGCCAACGCCCTGGCCGTGGTCCCGGTCCACCCCGGTCTGAAGATCGACCCCGAGATGGGCCGCTACCAGACCGCCGCCGCCGACCCGCTCGGCCGGATGCTGATCTCGGTGGAATTCTGGCCCGACGTCGACCTGGAAGCCGCCGAGCAGGCGATCCGGGCCATGGACGTCCAGATCGAGGAGACCGCCGAGTCCGGTCGCTACCTGCGGGCGACCGTCCGCGCCAACTCCGGCCAGGTGATCGCGCTGGCGCGCCAGTCTGGCGTCAAGTACATGCAGGAGTCGGCCACCGCCGAGCAGCGCAACGACAAGTCGCAGTGGGTGGTGCAGACCTACGTCAACAACGACCGCAAGCTGTGGAACCAGGGCCTGATGGGCGACGGCGTCTACGTCGGCCACATCGACGGCAAGATCCAGGAGTCGAGCTGCTACTTCGACGATCCCACCGGCGCGGCGGTCGGCTCGACCCACCGCAAGATCAAGTGGTGGAACCCGGTCGGCGGCGCCGACTCGCACGGCACCCACACCGCCGGCTCGGCGGCCGGCAACTCGCAGCCGGTCAACGGCGCCACCACCTACAACGGCCTGGCGCCGAACGCCTTCCTGGTCCACAACTCGTCGTGGCCCAGCAGCACCCAGATGCTGAGCTTCCTCAACACCTCGCACAGCCACGGCGCCCGGGTCCACACCAACTCCTGGGGCAACGACTGGACCACCGCCTACGACTACTGGTCGCGCGACATCGACGCCTACTCGCACGACAACGAGGACGGCATGGTGGCCTTCGCCGTCACCAACGGCAGCAGCCTGAAGAACCCCGAGAACGCCAAGAACGTGCTCGCGGTCGCCGCCACCAGCCGCACCAACCCCGAGAGCAAGGGCACCGGCGGCGCCGGCCCGACCGCCGACGGCCGCCTCAAGCCCGAGGTCTGGGCCCCCGGCTGCTCGACCTACTCGGCCTCGACCGCCACCTGCGGCGTCACCACCATGTGCGGCACCTCGATGGCCTGCCCGGTGGTCGTCGGCAGCTCGGCGCTGCTCAAGCAGTACTTCCAGGACGGCTACTACCCGAGCGGCAGCCCCAGCGCCGCCGACGCCTTCACCCCCTCCGGCGCGCTGCTGCGTGCCTGCCTCATCAGCTGCGCGGTCAACATGACCGGCATCAGCGGCTACACCGGCAACCAAGAGGGCTATGGCCGCATCCTGCTCGACAACGTCGCCTTCCTCAACGGCGACAGCGAGCTGGTGCGCGTGGTCGACGTGCCGCACACCCAGGGCATCAGCCACGGCCAGAATCGCACCCTCAAGGCCACCCTGCCCGCCGGCAAGTCCGAGCTGCGCCTGACCCTGGTGTGGTCCGACGAGCCCGGCGCCGCCTTCAGCTCCGCGCCGACCGTCAACGACCTCAACCTGCAGGCGCGCGCGCCGAACGGCACGATCTACCACGGCAACATCCGCAGCACCTCGAACGGCCTGGCGACCCCCAACCCGACCACCCAGGACGCCAAGAACACCGTCGAGCAGATCATCATCGCCAACCCGCCCGGCGGCACCTGGTACTTCCGCATCGAAGGGAAGGACGTCCCGGTCGGGCCGCAGGGGTACGCCGGTGTGTTGCAGTTGAGGTAGGTTGGTTGTGGTAACGCGGGGGCCGGAAGGTCTCTGCGGCTCTGACCGAGCGAAGCGCTCTCACGCCGCCGAAGAGGTCCTGCGACCCCCGCTTCGTTGACCGACCTCCTGCAAACCTTGGGGGGGGCGGGGGGCGGGGGGGGGGGGGGGGGGGGGGGGGGGGGGGGGGGGGGGTGAGGGGGAGGCCGGGGGCTGGGGGGGGGGGGTGTGTGCGCGGGGGAGGGGGTGGGGGGTGGCGGCGGGTTGCGGGATTGCGGGAGGGGTGCGGGGCGCGGAGGTAGGTTGGGTGGCACGGGTGGCGGTGCCGCCTCGGGGTTTCCTCATGAGTTCTCGATTCGCGGTGGTGGTGGGTTTCCTGGCGCTGGCGGTGCTGGGGTTTCTGCTCTGGTGGGACGGCGGGGGCGAGGCGGGTGCGGGTGCGCCCGTGGACGAGGAGCGGGGGCCGGTCGTCGATGTGAGGGAGGCCGCGGCCGCTGGGGAGGCGCCGGCGGCGGTGGAAGGGGCGGAGTTCGAGGTCGAGGGGCGGAGCGAGGTGGTCGCGGAGGCCGGGGAGGTCCGGGTCGTCGCGCTGCGGGTGCGGGTGGTCCTGGACGTGGATGGTTCGCCGGTGGCTGGGGCGGCGGTCTATCTGGTGGACGCGCGGATCTACCGGGATCCCGAGAAGGGCGCGGTGTTGAGTGGTCTCCGGGAAGTCGCCGAGGTCGTGGAGGATCTTGTGCGTCCGGTGCAGACGGGGCACGACGGTGCGGTGGTCGTGCGAGCGGTCGGCTCCAGGGCGTCGCTGTTCGCCGGCATCGAGGGGATGTGGGGCCAGAGCCGAGTCGACCTCAGGGAGGTCTCGAGCGGGCCCCTTGAGGTGGAGCTGCGGCTGGGAGAGGACTTCGGCGTCGCGGTGCGGGTGGTCGACGAGAGCGGCGCGGCGGTGGAGGGGGTGCCGGTGGCGTACCGGGCGACCTCGCGCTGGCCGCGGACTCGCGCCGTCCTGACCCGCGATTCGGACGCGGACGGGCTGGTTCGTTTCCGCCACCTCGGCGCTCTGAGCCGGCGGGAGACGAGCGACGATCCGGACGCCCGCTACTACGTCAGCCTGGAGCTGCCGCTGGCGGAGCGGGTCTACGCCGAGTTCGATCCGGCGGCGCTGCCGGCGGAGCCGATCCGGCTGGTGCTGCCGGCCACGGGCGCGGTGGTGGTGACGGTGCTCGACCTGGAGGGGGAGCCGGTCGAGGACGGCATCGCGGTTTGCTTGCAGGAGCGCATGCCGGACGAGGTGCGGCAGCGCTACAGCTCCGCGCCTGGGGCCATGGTCCGCCAGAGCTGGCTGGGCTTGATGAACGAGCGGGTGGCCGGCGGCGCGGTGCGCTTCGAACCCGTCGGCCTGGGTCTGCGGTTGGAGTTCGGCGCTTGGTTCGAACAAGGCGGCGACCTCGACCACATCGAAGCGGACGGTCCCCGGCAGCCGGGAGAGGTCGTGGAGGTCGAGCTGCGCCAGCCCCGGACCACGCCGGCGGTCACCGCCCGTTTGCTCGACGCCGCCGGCGCGCCGTGGAAGGGGGAAGGCCACTTCGACGGCTGGTTCTCCTGGATCGGGGACGACGGTGGCCCCCAGCGGAGCACCAGGCTCCCGGTGCGGCCGGACGAGACCGGCGCCTTCCGCGCCCCGGTCGCGAACCTGCCGTTGGCCGCGCCGCTCAACGGCCGCTTCGTCTTCACTATTACCCCGAGAGACTCCAGAGGCAGCGCGCGGGTGTGGGTCAGCGACGAGGTCCATCAGCTCCCCGCCGGCGACCTCGATCTCGGCGACCTGAGCCTGGAGAGCCGGCCGCTGGCGGCCGGTGTGATCGTCGACCCCGCGGACCTGCCGCTCGGCCCCAGCCACATCCAGGCACATGCCGTGCGGCCGGAGCCCGGCACGCCGGCGCCAGAAGCCACGCCGTATTCACTGGTCCTGGCCGCCGCCATCGGGCAACTCGGCCTCTGGACCCGCGAGGACGGCCGCTTCGAGTTCTGGTTCCCGAGCGCGCTGCTCCGGGAGGGGGAGCTCGCCGTCCAGCCGCCGGGCGACCGGCCCCGCCTGCTCCATGGCCGCTTCCTCTTCCTCGCCGGCCAGAACGACCTCCGCCTGGTGATGAGCGAGGGCACAGGGGTCATGGGCAAGGTCCTGCTCGATCCGCCCTTCGAGGGCCGCCTCCAGGTGGAGTTCCGCTCCCCGTTCCGCGGCGCCGCCGGCGAGCTCCAGGGCTTCGCGACCTCCATGATCCACCCGGGGCAGGACGGCTCCTTCCACCGGTTCACCCGCGCCGGCGAACACGAGCTCGTGGTCCGGCCCCGGGAGTCGGGCCGGCCGCTGCACCGCCTGGAGCGGATCCAGGTCCTCGAGGGCCGGATGACCGACGTCGGCACCATCGACCTCCGCGGCTGTTTGTGGCAGCGAACGGTGACCGCCCGGAGCGCCTCAGGAACCGCGATCACCCAACTCACCATCCCCGACCCCGATACCTTCGGCTTCCACCCCATGCAGTGGCAGGAGAACCCGCTACGCCTGGTCGTCTCCGAGCCGGTCCTGTCCTTCAACCTGGTCGCTCCCGGCCACCGGCTGACCCCCGTCCTCCTCGACCGCGAAGAGGTGGAGGTCCTGATGCCCGCCGGCCTGCCGGTGCGCGTCCATGT
>JACNJP010000365.1 GCA_014382465.1 Planctomycetota bacterium | reverse complement strand
AGCTCCTGGAGATCATGTACTCCGCCGAGGAGGCGGAGATCTGCGCCCGGATCCCGCTGCGGCCCACCGGCCTCGCGCGCCTCGCCCGCCAGCTCGGCACCAGCCCGGAGGTCCTCCGGCCCAAGCTGGACACGATGTGCGACAAGGGCATCGTCATGGACTTGGTCCACCCGGAGACCGGCGACGTGCGCTACCTGCTGTCGCCGCCGGTGGTCGGCTTCTTCGAGTTCAGCCTGATGCGGATCAAGGACGGGCTGCCGAAGAAGCGGCTGGCCGAGGCCTACGACGCCTACATGCACCACGACCGGGCCTTCGCCGACGAGGTCTTCGGCGGCGACACCGTCATCGGCCGCACCCTGGTCCACGAGGACTTCCTGCCGCCCGAGGTGCTACCCGAGGTCATGGACTGGGAGCGGGCCACCCGCGTCGTCGAGGAGGCGCACACCCACGCGGTCGGGCTGTGCTACTGCCGGCACAAGGCCGAGCACCTCGGCAAGGAGTGCGACGCGCCGCAGGAGATCTGCCTGTCGCTGAACGCCGGGGCGGAGTTCATTGTCCGCCGCGGCTTCGGGCGGGCGAGCGACCGGGTCGAGACCCTCGAGCTGCTCCACCGGGCGCGGGAACACCGGCTGGTCCAGATCGCCGACAACGTCATGAACCGCCCGACCTACCTGTGCAACTGCTGCGGCTGCTGCTGCGGCCAGCTCCAGGGGATCAACGAGTTCGACCTGCGGGCGGTGAACCCGAGCGGCTACACCCCCGAGGTGTGCGACGCAGACTGCAGCGGCTGCTCGCGCTGCTCCCGCGCCTGCCCGGTCCAGGCGATCACGATGGCGCCGCGGCGGGTCGAGGCGCGCCGGCAGAACGACCTGCGCCCGGCCGTCGACGAGGACCGCTGCATCGGCTGCGGGGTCTGCGCCTGCAGCTGCGGCAAGCAGGCGCTGCGGATGACGCCGGTGATGGCGAACCAGAAGCCCTTCGTGCCGGACAGCACCCTGGAGCGGAGCCTGCGCATGGCCCTCGAACGGGGCAAGCTGCCCGACCTGGTCTTCGACCAGACCCAGGGCCGCGGCATGCGCTTCCTGAACCGGGCGCTGCGCGCTCTCACCCGGCTGCCCGGCGCCGAGCGGGCCATCGCCAGCGAGCAGATGAAGTCACGCTTCGTCCGTTTCGCGCTGAAGACCGTCCAGGACCCGACCGGGGACTCTTAGGCGCGCGGCGCTGGCCCCTGCGAAGACAGGAGGAGGAGTGGGATGAGCGGAATACCGAAACGGAACCTGGCTACGGCGGTCGCTTGCCTCCTGCTCGCCTGCGCAGTCACCAACCCCGCATCCGCGCAGACCGACCCTGGCCACGGCCTCGTCGGCCTCCGTCCCCTGCCCCGATTCGCGGAAGACCTCAAGTCCAACCACGGCGGATCCTGGGCCGGCCTGCCCACCTTCGACGAGCAGGAGGGGCAGTACCCTTTCGTGGCCGAGCACCTGGACGTCGTCAAGGACTGGCTGGACGGCGACTTCAAGACCAAGCGCCTGTTCTTCGAGTACTACTGGGGGCTGGACGCGGTCCGGGACGATCTCGACCCGAGGAAGAACCACCTCGTCCAGGTGATCCGGCATTGGGAGTCCGAGGGAGGCGCGGTGGAGCACATTCTCATCTGCCGGGAGTACCGGCTCGCGATCCAGAGAGGACACCCGGACGCGACGCCGGGGCCCTTCGAGGAGGACACCCGCATCCTCTCTGCACGGGATGTGGAAGACATCCGCGGCCTCTTCCGCCAGGCCCACGAGCTGGGGCTGTTGAAGCACGACGACTACAAGCTGATCCAGATGGTGGAGGAGCCGTCGTTCTTCGCCGAGGATCCCCGGGCGCGGGCGATCATCGAGAAGATGGAGGGGGTCGCCTACGAGGCGCACCAATTCAACCGCCACTGGCCGCTCGAGACCGGCTGGTCCAAGCCGAAGAAGGTGGTTCGCGGCGCGAAGTGGACCCTCGACCAGGGCAAGGAGTACATCTTCTACTACGGTCCCGTCATCTGGGAATCCGAGCAGTACTACGAGTTCATCGAACGGGACTGGCTCGTCAAGTTCTGGCGTGCCGGCTTGCCCAAGCACCACCCCCGGATGCACTACTACCTGAACACCTTCCCGCACGCACACGGCCGCGGGCGCCCGATCGGGCCGGAGTCCGACCCCCACTCCGTCCTGGGCTTCACGAAGTGGCTGATCCAGGAAGTCAAGACGGATCCGCAGCAGGAGGGAGAGACCAGCCTGGAACGGAAAGCGGAGCGATGAACCGCGCGCCTCGCCGCGACCTTGAACTTCTAACAGCAGGTCTACTACCCCATCCTCGGCGCCGGCTAGCGCGAAAGTCCCCGCCGGTCCCCGAGCTGGGGGGTCGACCCGGATCATGACCGGCGCCCCTGTGTTCCTGTTCCTGCTCCTGGCGGCCTTCGCCGCAGGGATCCCGCTGGCCCTGGTCGGGAGAGGGCGGGCGCGGTGGCGGCCGACGGCGGTGGCGGCGACGCTGACCCTGCCCCTGCTGTTCCTGGCGCTGTTCGCCTCGCTGGCCGTCCACATGCACCGCAGCCTCGGCGGCTGGCCGGAGCGGATCGGCGATGACGGCTTCCCGTCCGCGCTGCTCCTCCACGACGATTTGGCCGGATACGCCTTCAGCGCCCTCATCCTCGGCGGGATGTTCGCCTGGCCGCTGGCCGTGGTCCTGTGCGCGGCGATCCCCCGGATGCGGCCGGGGCTGCGCTACCTGGGGCTCTACTCCCTGGCGACCGGCGCGGCGTTGCTTGTCATGCAGCTCGCGCCCGGGCCCTTCCTCAATTGGTGGTGGGACTGAGCAGGTCCAGCCCGAGCGGGGCGAAGCCGCCTCCCGCCACTCGCACCTCGCCGGTGAACGGCGCCATCGAGTGCGTCTGCGCGACCGCCTCCGCCGGCGGCAGGCCGCGGATCAGCAGGAAGGTCAGGTAGACGAAGTCGGCCAGGGCGCTGGCGTCCCAGGCCACCGGGGTCGAGTAGCCGCTGATCGGGAAGGACACGCCGGCGGGCAGGTGGTCGAGGATCTGCTGCGGCACCGGGCCCTTCATCATCGAGCAGCCCGACAGGTGCAGGGCGAGCAGGTTGTCACAGTCGCGCACCGCGTCGGCGATGGCCTCGGGGCCGATGGTGTGGCCGCCGACGGCGATGCCCTGGTCGGTGCCGTGGGTCGAGAACAGCAGCACCACCGGCTCGGCCAGGTAGGGGACCTCGGCGCACCAGCGCGCCAGGTCGGCGGCGTCGTGGAAGCTGCGCTTGCGCACCTCGACGTGGCGCGCCGACGACATCGTGAAGTAGCTCTCGAGCATGTCGGCGAAGGCGTACTCCTCCTCGGCCAGGCTGCCCTCCCAGTCGGCCTCGAGGATCACCAGCCAGCGCCGGCCGGGTACCGGCTCGACCCGCGTGCCGCTCCAGCCGCGCCAGCCGTCGGCGCCCTCGGCGCGCCACTGGCCGGCGAAGCTCAGCCCGTCCGCGCTCAGCTCGAACCAGCCCTCGCCGGCGGCGGCGGGCTCGGTGTAGCGGAACTCCAGGCGGCGGTCCTCGACCTCGCCCTCGATGCGCGAGCCGGTGGCGTAGGAGTAGCTGCCGCGGACCTCCGCGCCGTCCTGCCGCAGGCGCATGCGGCCGAAGCTGGTCTGCCACAGGCCGTCGAAGCCGGCGGTCGCCGCGGGGGATTCCCCCGCCGCGTGCGTCGGGGGGGGCGGGTGGGGGGAGAGGCAGGCCGGGAGCAGGGCGGTCGCGGCGGCGAGCAAGGTGGCCGGGAGCAGCATGGATCCAGTCTAGGAGACCGCCCGGGATGCCCCGGGGATGGCCGGAGCGCCGCTCAGCGCGGGCCCGGCTCGAGGTGGTCGAGCAGGTAACGGATCATGAGCATCCGGAGATGCACCGCCGTCCCCTCGCCCTCGCGCAGGCCGTGGTCCCGGTTGGGATAGGCCATGTAGTCGAAAGCCTTGCCGAGGGCGATCAGGCGGTCGACCAGCGCCTCGGTGATCTGGAGGTGCGTGTTGGTCTCCCCCGTGCCATGCACGATCAGGAGGTCGCCCGCCAGGCCCTCGGCGAAGTTCAACGGCGCGGAGCGCTGGTACCCCTCCGGGTTCACCGCGGGGGTCTTCATGTAGATCTCCTGGAACCCGGCGTTGTAAAGGGGGGGCAAGGGCTTCGGTGCCACCGCGATCCCCACCCGGTAGAGCTCCGGCCTCCGGAACATCGCGTTCAGGGTGTTCGAACCGCCGCCGCTCCAGCCCCAGACGCCGACCCGGTCCAGGTCGACCCAGGGTCGCGTCCGGGCCAGCTCGGCCACGCCGGCCGCCTGCTCCTCGGTGGAGAGCGGGCCGAGGCTGCCGGCGATGGCCCGCCGCCAGGCCGCCCCCTTCGGCGCCGGCGTGCCCCGGTTGTCCATCGACACCACCAGGTAGCCCAAGCTGGCCACCAGGCGGTGGTAGCCGGCGTGCACCTCGCCGTAGGCGTCGAGCACGGTCTGCGCGTGCGGTTCGCCGTAGACGTAGGTGAGCAGGGGGTACCTGCGCGCCGGGTCGAAGCCGGGCGGCTGGATCATCCAGGCGTCCACGACCACGCCGTCGCCGAGGTCCAGCTGGAGGAACTCGACCGGCGGGGAGATCCACTCCGCCAGCCGCTCGCGCAGCGCCGCGTTGTCCTCGAGCACTCGGATCGTACGGTGTCCCTCCAGCTCGATCAGCTCGGTGACCGGCGGGGGGTCGAAGGGGGGGGAGGGGGGGAAGGCCGAGGGGGGGTCGGGGGGGAAGTCGTAGCGGGGGGGGCCCGGCTGGGCCGCCGGGGGGGCCCGCCC
>JACNJP010000520.1 GCA_014382465.1 Planctomycetota bacterium | reverse complement strand
GCCGCCCGGCTCTCGGGCCAGAAACGGGTGCCGGAGCCGCCGGCCATGATCACCGCGTGCAACATCAGTCCTGGTTCCTCGGTTCGGGTTCGGAGACGGCCGGGAAGGCCGGCGAGCGGCGCCAGTCGGTGGAGAGCAGCGGCGGCACCCACAGCGGGAAGGCGAGCCGGTCCGGCAGCGGGTCGGACACCTTCCCCAGCGCCCGCTGGCGGATCCGCGGCCGGTCCATCGGGCCGTAGACGTCCTGCTCGAGCAGCAGGTCGACCACGTCGCGCACCAGCGGCAGCCGGGTCAGGAACGATAGAGTCCGCACCGTGGCTTTCAAGTCCAGGTAGGAGTCCAGGCCGACCCAGCCCTTGCCGCGGACCTCCAGCAGGGCGTGGTGGAGCTCGAAGCCGTCGACCCGCAGGCGGCCCCTGCTGTTGACGGGGTTGGCCCGGAAGTCGATGCGGCCGCGGTCGAAGATCGGCGGGTCGATGCCGGCGACGCGCCACATCTGCGACAGCACCGGCACGGTGCCCAGCACGCCCTGCTCGACCTCCAGCCAGCCGCGGCCGCCGTAGTCGATCGGGCTCGGCGAGCTGCTCTGGAACTGCAGCCGGCCGCGGACGCGGCCCGCGAGGTCGCCGCCGAGGCCCAGCTCCTCGCGGACGCGGGCCAGGCTGATGTCATCCAGGAACAGCAGGAAGGAGATCGGGGCCTGGCGGTTCAGGCCGAAGGCCAGCTCGCCGCGTTCCGCCTCGCCGTCGCCGGCGCCGTCGCCGAAGGTGCGCACGGTTCCTCCCAGCAGCGAGGACTGGAAGTCCTCGAGGCGGACCTGCTCCTGGTCGAGGCTGATCCAGCCCTGGGCGTCCCGCAGCGCGAAGCCGGCGACCTCGGCGTGACCCTCGTGGAGGCGCATGCGGCCGAAGGAGCCGTCCAGCCCCGACCAATGGAAGTCCTCGATCTGGAGCCGCCCGAAGCCGTCGCGCATCCGCGGCGGGCCCTCGATCCTCATCTCGCTGAGGATCAGCCCCCCCGACAAGGTGAACTCCGCACCCTGCGGGTCGACCAGCAGCTGCAAGCGGAGGTCCTCGGCGCCAGCGCGGCCGCTGAGGCCGACCCGGTCGAAGGCCGCCCAGGCCCCCGGGCTGAGCAGCTCGGCGAGGTCCTCGCCCAGCACGACGCCCTGCGAGTCCAGGCGCGCGCCGATCCGGGTCCCGCCGTCGGCCCGCTCGACCGTGATCCGGCTCAGCCCGACCTCGCCGGCTGCGCTGCGAGCGGTGAGCGCCCCGTCGACGAAGCGGGTGTCCTGGATCTGCAGCCGGCCGTCGAGCTCGAGGGTGCGGCTGCCGCCGTCCTCGAGGGTCTCGACCGCCCGCACCGGCGCCAGCCCGAGCCAGCCGCGATTGCTCGCCGGCTGGAGCGGGTCGAGCTCGAGAGCCAGGTCGAACAGGCCGCTCCAGGTGCGCCGCGGGTCTTCCTCGGCCCCGGCGAGCCGCCGGGCGAGCCGTTCGGTGCCGGGCTCGACGCCGACGCCGGAGGCGTGGATCAGGGCGCGGGCGGGCGGCGCCCCCGGCACACCGTGCGTCAGGGAGCCGGAGAGCTCGAGCCGGCCGCCACCGAATCCGCTCTGGATCAGCGGCATCGAAACCAGCGTCGCCGGACCGCTGCGGGCGACGCTGGCGTCCCCGCGCAGCGAGCTCCACACCGTGCCGGTGGGCAGCCAGCTCAGCTCGGCGCCGGCGCCGCTCCAGCCCAGCAGGGTCTGCAGGATGCCGTCGCCGTTGCGCCGGAAAGTGCCGTCGAGCGCCGCCTCGCCGCGGAGCTCGAACTCGGAGAAGCCGGCCGGGAGCTGCAGGAAGCTCTCCAGCAGCCGGCGCTCGGGGCCTGAGGGAGACAGGCCTGCTTCGCTCCGGGCCCGGACCGAGACCGCCGGCTGGGCGTCCCCTGCGACCTCGCGGACCTCGCCGTCGATGCTGACGCGGCCGCCCAGGACCCGGACACCGCCCTCGAAGCGGGCCATCCCCGGTGACCAGGTGATCTCCACCTCCTCGGCCTGGGCCTCCACCGGCAGGAAAGTCGGGCGGACGACGGTGCCGCTCGCCAGCGCCTGGAGCAGGATGCCGACCTCCTGCTGATCGGCCTCGCGCCGCAGGAACAGCTCGAAGTCGGCGCTGCCGTCGCGGGGGCCGCCGAGCTCGCGCCACACCTGGGAGATCACGGGGGTGCCGCTGACGGCGCTGGTCACGCGGGAGTCCACCGTCAGCGCCGTGCCGCGCAGGTCCACCATGACCGCCGCCGGCCCCTTGTGAACGTAGACCATGCCCCAGCCGTTGATCGAGCCGTCGCCGGCCCGGCCGTCGGCGTGCATCAGGAAGCGCTGCCCGGCGGCGACGAAGTCGCCGCGCATGCCGTCGGCCGGATAGGGGAAGGAGGGGCGGTCGCCGTCGGCTTCCAGGAACCCGCGGTAGGTGGCGGTGAAGTCCTCGAAGGCCGCGTGGGCGACCGCCTCGGGCATGCTCCCGGTTCGCCAGTCCACCGCCAGCCGCGCCGGCACGGAGCCGCGCAGCTCGAGCGCCTGGAAGGCGTCGGCGGTGGTGTGCTCCAAGCTGTCGATCCAGGCGATCAGGTCCTCGTCGACCCGCCACGGGCCGCGGCTGCCGCCCTCCAGGCGAAGCTGCAGCTCCTCGACGCCGCTGCGCCGCAGCCAGCCGTCCATCTGCAAGGCGACCGGCCCCGATTCGGCGACGAAGGAGAGGCGCATGCCGGTCGAGAGCCGGCCCTCCAGGCGGAGCTCGGGCAGCAGGACGTCGACCTGCGGCTGCGGCACGCGCACCAGGATGCCGTCGCAGGCGATCCGGGCCACGGCGTCGTCGGCGCTGAGGCGGGCCCGCAGCTCGAGGCTGGCGGCGGTGACCGGGACCGGCAGGTGGCCGCGGTCCCGCAGGTCGGTGCAGTCGCTCTCCAGGTCCAGGGTCCAGTCACCGAAGCCGGCTCCGGCGGCGAAGCGGAAGGCCGCCGAGATCCCGTAGGGGGTCATGGCCGTGCCGGCGAGGCGGGTGCGGTCCGCGGACAGCAGACCGCCGGCTTCCAGCACCACCGCGCGGAACACGCGGCCGTCGGGGAAGGGCATCTCCGTTCGGACCTCGATCAGCCGCAGCGTCAGCGGCGGCAGGGGGGACTCGGCGTCCTCCTCGGCGCGGCGCAGGCGCCGCAGGTCTTCGGGACGGAGGCCGAGGTCGACGCTCTCGAGGTCGGCCATCCGCGGCCGCAGGAAGCTGGCCGACCAGGGGCGGAGGTCGAGGCGGAAGTCGGCGCGGCCGGCCGAGATGAGCTGGCGGCTGGGGGTCCTCACCACCAGGCCGCGGGCGAGCAGGGTTCCGGTGCCCCAGCGCAGCCGCAGGTCGTCGACCAGGACCTGGACCTGCTCGTCGTCCAGGCGCAGCCGCAGGCTCTCCACCATCCGGTCGCGGAGCGCCGCCGGCACCGAGAAGGGGAACCAGGCGGTCAACCCCAGGGCCAGCGAGAGCAGGGCCGAGAGGCGGGCTCGGCGGGTGAAGGGCATGCCTAGTTCGCCGCGGCGGCGAGCGGCGCTTCGGCGTGCAGCGCCACTCTAGGGACCCGCGAACCGATCGAGCAGGTGATCTCGTACGGGATGGTGCCGGCCGCCTCCGCCACCTCCTGGACCGAGACGGTCTCCCCGCCGTCGGCGCCGATCAAGGTGGCGGTGTCGCCGACGCCGACGCCGTCCGCCCGGGTCACGTCGACGGTGCAGTAGTCCATCGAGATCGCGCCGACGATCGGGCAGCGCTGGCCGCGCAGCAGCGCCACCCCCCTGCCTTCGGCGCCCAGGCGGAACGGCAGGCCGTCGTTGTAGCCGAGCGGCAGGACCGCCAGCCGCGTCGGACGCGACGAGGTCCAACGGCCGCCGTAGCCGACCGATGTGCCGGCCGGGATGTCCTTGAGGTAGACCACCTGGGCGCGCAGGGAGAGCACCGGCCGCAGCCGCTCGGCCCCCGGCAGGCCGGTCGGCAGGACGCCGTAGAGGGCGATGCCGGGGCGCACCGCGTCGCCGAGCGGGCGCAGGCCGGTGAACAGGGTGGCGGAGTTGGCGCCGTGGACCGCCGGGATCGGGACGCCGGCCTGGCGCAGCTCCACCAGCACCTCCTGGAAGGCTCGGGCCTGCACCTCGGTGAAGGGGTCGAGGCAGCCGTCGGGGGCTGCGTAGTGGGTCATCAGGCCGCGCAGCTCGAGCTCGGGCTCCTCGAGGATGGCCCGCGCCACGCGCAGCGCGGCCACGGGCCGGACGCCGAGGCGCGCCATGCCGGTGTCGATCTTCAGGTGGACGCCCAGGCGCCGCCCGCGCATCCGCGCCAGGGCGCCGAGCTTGCGCACCCGGCTCTCGGAGTGGACCCCGACCTCGATGCCGTGGTCGAGCAGGTGGGGGACCTCGGCCTCGATCACCGTGCCCAGCACCAGCAGCGGCGTGCCGATGCCGGCCTCGCGGAGCTGGAGCGCCTCTCCGCTGTCCCCGACGCCGATCCTGCGGACGCCGGCGCTCTCGCAGGCGCGCGCCAGCGGCACGGCGCCGTGGCCGTAGGCGTTGGCCTTGAGCACCGGCCAGACCTCGGCGCGACCGGCCAGCTCGCGCGTCTCCCGCAGGTTGTGGCGGAAGGCAGCGAGGTCGATCTCCGCCCAAGCGCGGTGCCGCGTGCCCATGGATGGAGGATATCCCCGGGCAGAGGTGCGCATCCAGTCGCGGGCGCGGCTTCAGCGCCGGCCGAGGCCGAACAAACCCTCCTCACAACAAATGGTCTCGGCCGCCAGCCGCAGCCAGGGGCCGAGGCCAGCACGCTCCTCGGGGGCGGCCTTG
>JACNJP010000432.1 GCA_014382465.1 Planctomycetota bacterium | reverse complement strand
AGAGCATGGCCAACACGGTAGCCGAGCGAGCGCTGATCTGAGCGGGGCAGGGGAGGAACCGCGACGAGAACTGGAACTGAGAGACGATGCAGCGCCCCCCAGACCTGGTCGGAGGCTTCAACCGGCTCGACTCGACCGTGCTCAAGGCCGGCGCAGGCGCGGTGATGGCCAAGGAGGGCGCCGACGGCCTGCTCGGTCTGTCGGTGGTCCACGAGGACTATCCCGAGGGGCTCGGGGTGGTGATCAAGATCGCCCACGGCTGGGACCCGCAGGCGACCTGGTACCTGGCGCGGGCGGTGCTCGGGGTGCTCGGCGTCGAGCTGCGCAACCCCTACCCGCTGCACCGGCAGAAGGCCTTCCTGGTGCCGGGGGTGGTGCCGCCGGAGCGGCTGCCGCTGCTCGAGGCGATCCCGACCTGGGACGAGTGGGACCCGGACCGCGACCGCTACGGATACGACTGGGAGACTCACGCGTGATGGCGCGGCACTGGATCGACGGCGCCGCCGCCGACTCGGCCGACGGCCGCACGATCGAGGACCTCGCCCCGGCCACCGGGCGGGTCCTCGGCGCGATCGCCCGCGGCGGCGCCGCCGAGATCGAACGGGCGGTGGCCGCCGCCGCCGCCGCCCAGCCGGCCTGGGCCGCCCGGCCGGCCGAGGAGCGGGCGGCGCAGCTCGAGCGGATCGCAGCCGGCGTCGAGGCGCGGCTCGAGGAGCTGGCCCGCGCCGAGTCGGAGGACACCGGCAAGCCGCTGTCGCTGGCGCGGTCGGTGGACATCCCGCGGGCGGTCGAGAACTTCCGCTTCTTCGCCGCCGCCGCGCGCCTCGACGAGACCGGCTGCCACGCCATGGCCGACGCCCTGAACTACACCCTGCGGCGGCCGCTCGGCGTGGTGGGGCTGATCACGCCCTGGAACCTGCCGCTCTATCTCCTGAGCTGGAAGCTGGCGCCGGCGCTCGCCATGGGCAACGGCGCGGTCGCCAAGCCGAGCGAGCTGACGCCGCGCACCGCCTCGATGCTGGGCGAGATCACGCGCGACGCCGGCCTGCCGGACGGGCTCTACAACGTCGTCCACGGCTACGGTCCGGAGGCCGGGCAGGCCCTGATCGAGCACCCGCAGGTCGCGGCGATCTCCTTCACCGGCGGCACCGCCACCGGCCAGCAGGTCGCCGCGACCGCGGCGCCGCGCTTCAAGAAGCTGTCGTTGGAACTCGGCGGCAAGAACCCGACCCTGGTGTTCGCCGACGCCGACTTTGATGCCGCGGTGGCCGGCGCGGCGCGGGCTGCCTTCCTCAACCAGGGCTAGATTTGCCTGTGCGGCTCGCGCATCCTGGTGGAGCGATCGATCCACGACCGCTTCCTCGAGGCCCTGGTCGCCGCGGTCCGCGGGCTGAAGGTGGGGGACCCGGCCGACCCCTCCACCGACCTCGGCGCCCTGATCTCGCACGGCCACCGCGACAAGGTCGAGGGCTATCTGGCGCTGGCCCGCGAGGAAGGCGGCGAGGTCCGCTGCGGCGGCGGCCGCCCCGCGCTGCCGGCGCCCTTCGACGGCGGCGCCTTCCTCGAGCCGGCGGTGATCGCCGGCCTCGCCCCCGGCTGCCGCACCGCCACCGAGGAGATCTTCGGGCCGGTGGTGACGGTGCATCCCTTCGAGGACGAGCGGCAGGCCCTGGAGCTGGCCAACGGCGTGCGCTACGGCCTCGCCGCCTCGGTCTGGACCCGCGACCTGGAGCGCGCCCACCGCGTCGCCGCGCGGCTCGAGAGCGGCCTGGTCTGGGTCAACACCTGGCTCAAGCGCGACCTTCGCACCCCCTTCGGCGGCCTGAAGGACAGCGGGCTCGGGCGCGAAGGCGGCCGCTGGTCGCTGGACTTCTTCAGCGAGGTCCGCAACGTCTGCGTGCAGCTGGGATGAGGACCGGGCTCCTGCTCCTGGCCGCGCTGGCGGCGGCGTTGCAAGGCTGCGCCAGCCCGCCCACGCGCGTCGATCGGCCCGCGGCGCTGGCCGAAGCCGACTACCGCCTCGACCTCCAGGCCGGCGCGTCGGCGCCGGTGGAGGTGGTGCTCGAGCTGCGCTTCCCGCACGGCACGCCGGCCGAGGTCCGGCTCAGCTTCGCCCGCCGCTACGCCTTCGTCTCGCCCGACGCGCCCTTGCTGGCGGCGGCGCCGGTGTTCACCGACGCGCGCGGCCGGCCGCTCGCCGCCGAGGCGCTGGATCCCTTCACCTGGCGTCTGCGGCAGCCGCCGCAGCGGTTCACGGTCCGCTACGCGGTCCGCCTCGACCACCGCGACCTGCCCGGAGTCGCCGGACGCGACGAGTACGAGCAGCCCTACCTGCGGGCCGGCCACGGGTTGCTGTCGACCGCGGTGCTGTTGCTTCTGCCGGAGCTCGGGCCGCTGGCCTGCCGCCTGCGGCTGGAGCTGCCGCCGGGCTGGGCCCCGACCCCGGTGTGGCCGGAGGTCGACGGCTGGCTGGTCCCGCCCACGCCCCTGGCGGCCCGCAACGACCTGCTGCCGGTGGGGCGGTGGGAGAGCGACTCCTTCGAGGCCGCCGGCTTCGTCGGCGCGGTCCACTACGCGCCCGGCCAGCGGCTGCGGATCGGCGCCAGCGCCGCGGTGCTCGGCGAGGTCGCGCGCCAGCTCATCGACTGGATGGGCGCGCCGCCGGCGCCGCGCTTCGGCTTCCTGTCCCCGCAGGTCGACGGCCGCGGCGCCGGCGGCTCGCCGAAGTCGACCACCATGAGCCTGTTCCTCGGCGACGACGCCCTGCCGCGCGCGCGCGGCTTCCTGGCCCACCTCGGCGCCCACGAGTTCTTCCACCTGTGGGGGCGCAAGGACGTGCCCGCGCCCGACGAGATGCGCTGGTTCGAGGAGGGCGTGACCGACTGGATGGCCCACCGCGCGGCGCTCGAGGTCGGCGGCATCGGCCTGGAGGACCTGCACCGCGAGCTCGGGCGCGCCCGGCGCGCGGTGGCGGCGGCCGCCGGCTCCGGCTTGTCGCTGGCGGAGGCCGGCGGCCCGGCCTTCTTCGAGGGCGGCGACGCCTATCAGCTGTGCTACTCCGGCGGCCTGCTGGTGGGCACCTGGATGGACCGCGAGCTGACGCGAGCCGGCGCCGGCGGCCTGATCGCTTTCCTCCGGGAGTGGAAGCGGGCCGGCGGGCCGGGGACCGAGGCGCCGCTGCCGGGCTTGGAGCGGCTGCTGGACTCCTTCGCCGCCCGCGCCGGTGGCTCGGCCGCGGCGGAGCTCCGCGCCCTCCTCACCGCGCCTTTCGGCGCCGATCAGGCGGATGCCTGCACGAGCGCCGGTCCGCTTCCTCCCCAGTAGAATCCGGACGCCATCATGACCGCCACGGGAAGCATCGTCCGCGGGATCGTCGCCCCGCACCCGCCGCACCTGATCTACGCCGCCAACCCGCCGCAGAACGAGCCGCGCTCGAGCGGCGCCGGCGCCTGGGCGCCGCTGCACGCTGCCTACCAGCGGCTGCGGGCCTCGATCGCTGCCGCCGACTTCGACGTGCTGGTGGTCCACACCCCGCACTGGAAGACCCACGTCGGCCACCACTTCCTCGGCGTGCCGCGCTTCGCCGGCCGCTCGGTCGACCCGATCTTCCCCAACCTGTTCCGCTTCGACTACCAGCTCGAGGTCGACGTCGAGCTGGCCGAGGCGGTCCGCGACGAGGCGGCGGCCGGCGGGCTGTGCACGGCGATGATGCGCAACCCCGACTTCCGGGTCGACTACGGCACGATCACCTCATGCCACCTGGTGCGGCCGGAGTGGGACAAGCCGGTGGTCTGCATCAGCTCGGCGCGCACCGCCTTCGACTACAGCAACGAGGCCGGCGACGCCGAGATGCTGGTGCTGGGGCAGGCCACGCGGCGAGCGGTCGAGCGCAGCGGCCGCAATGCGCTGCTGCTGGCGAGCACCTCCTTGAGCCACCGCCACTTCACCGAGGAGCCGGCCGACCCCGAGGACCCGCGCTTCGAGCACATCTACAACCGCAACCAGGCGCTGTGGGACCAGCGGCTGCTCGGCCTGGTGCGCGCCGGCGCCGGGCGGCAGATCCTCGACGAGATGCCCGACTTCATCGAGCAGTCGATGTCCGAGTGCAAGGACGGCGGCCTGAGCTGGCTGCTCGGCGCGCTCGGGGTGCCCGACTACCCGGGCACGGTGCACGGCTACGGCACGGTGATCGGCACCGGCAACGCCGTGATCGAGTGGGACCCGTCGGCCGCCGCGGCGGCGGGCGGGGCGGCGTGAGCGGGGCCGCCACGGTCCCGGGCTCGGTGGTGCGCGCCTGCGTCGTGCCTGGCAAGCCGCAGATCCTGCTGGCGCCGGAGGCCAACCCGGGCTGGGCCTCGCTGCGGGCCTCCTACCAGCGGATGCGCGTCGACCTGGAGGCCAGCGGCGCCGAGCTGCTGGTGCTCTACAGCACCCAATGGGCGAGCATCATCGGCCACCAGATCCAGGCCGACCCGGCGCCGGCGTGGACCAAGGTCGACGACGACTTCCACCAGCTCGGCACGCTGCGCTATGCGCTGCGGATGGATTCGGAGTTCGCCGAGCTCTACCGCGCCAAGGCGGCCGCGCGCGGGCTGACGGCCCGGACCGTGGCCTACCGCGGCTTCCCGATCGACACCGGCTCGATCGTGGCGCTGCAGCTCCTCAATCCGGACAACCGCCTCCCGGCCTGCATCGTCTCGTGCAACATGTACGCCGACCGCGCCGAGACCGTGGGGCTGGGCAAGGCGGCGCGCGACGCGGTCCTCGAGGCCGGCAAGAGGGTCGCGTCGGTGGGGGGGTCGGGTCGGTTGAACCCTCGGTGGTGCGGTCGGAGCTATCCGGCCTGTTGCCTCCTGC
>JACNJP010000517.1:1711-4862 GCA_014382465.1 Planctomycetota bacterium | reverse complement strand
TGAGCTGGGCCAGGAAGTCCTGGCTCGACGCGAGCATGCGGTAGGCGTCTGCGTACGACGGATCGAGCTGGACGACCTCGCGGAATTTGGCGAGGGCGGTCTCGTGGTCGCCGTTGCGGAAGGCGTGCTTGCCTTCGAGGAACACCACCTCCGGATCCTGGCCCTGGGCCAGCAGTGCGGAAGCGGGTGCGAGGAGAAGGGTGGCAGCCAGAAGGAGGCTGCGGGCCGGGGTCCGGTGGGTCATTCGACTTCCCGTCTTAACCTGGGGTCGGGGGGGAACAGCGCTGGGGTCCGCGCCCTGTCCATAGTGAGCAGGTGTGCGGAAGCAACATGATAGGAACGGCCTAGGTCGGGTCAAGGATCGGGGGCGGGACCGAACGGCCGAGGACCGCCGGCGCCCGGACCCCGGTGGTCCCGGGCCAGGACGCGGCTTCGCCCGAGAGGTGGGCGTCCGCCAGGAGTGCGAAGGCGACAGCCTCCCGCAGATCCGGATCCCAGCCCAACTCGGGGTAGTCCCGGAGCTCGGTCCCGGAGCGGAGGAACTGGCGCAAAGCCTTTCGAAGAGCAGGGTTCCGCGCGCCACCCCCGCACAGGTAGAGGTCTCCGCCGGGCCACCCGGCTCGCTCCAGGCTCTCCCCCACCGCCCAGCCGGCGAGGGCCGCGGCGGTCGCCAGCAGGTCATCCAACGGAGCCTCCGGCGCCTCCTGGCGCAGGCGTCGGGCGAAGGTCTCGCCGAAGAGCTCCAGGCCGGTGCTGCGCGGCAACCGGCGTTGGAAGTAGTCCAGCCGCTGGAGCTGCAGCAGCAAGCCGGTCCGCACCTTCCCGGCGAGGCCGCGGCGGCCGTCCCGGTCGCAATCCTGGCCGGCCTCGATCCGCATCAAGGCGTCGAGCGGGCCGTTGGCCGGACCGCTGTCCCAGGCCCGGGGCGGCGCCTCGCCCTCCAGCAGCGTCAGGTTGGCGATCCCGCCGAGGTTGAGGATCCCCAGCCGCGACGCCGCCCGGCGGTGCAGGGTCCAGTCGGCGAAGGGCGAAATCGGCGCCCCCTGACCGCCGGCCGCGAGATCGCTCCAGCGGAAGTCGGCCACCACGGGCGCGCCGCAACGGGCCGCGACGACCGCCGCGTCGCCGAGCTGCAGCGTCCCCGCCCGCGGGTCGCCGCCGTGGTGGTAGACGGTCTGCCCGTGGCAGCCCACCGCCCTGAGGTCGGCGGCGGCGACTTCCTGCCTGCCGAGGAAGCACCGCGCCGCCTCGCCGAAGGCCTCGCCGAGCCGGAAGTGCATCTCGGCGGTCTCCGCCAGGGTCCAGTCCGGGGCCCGGCGGACCTGCGCCTGCAGCTCCCGGTCGAAGGCGATCTCCTCGCCGGCGAGGAAGCAGGCCCGGCGGTCCCGGCCCACCCCTTCGACCCGGATCAGCGCCAGGTCGACGCCGTCGGCGGAGGTGCCGGAGCTGATCCCGAGCAGCAGCCGCGGCCCGGACGGCCGGCCGGCCACCCTACTCAGGAACGGCGATGCGGGAGCCGATCTGGAGCACGTCGTCCTCGCTCATGCCGTCGTTGGCGTCGAGGATCCGCTGGTAGCGGCTGCCGTGGCCGTAGTAGCGGGCCGCGATGGTCCACAGGGTGTCGCCACCGACGACGGAGTGGGTCCGGGTTCCGGCCGGAAAGGTCGGCGATTCCCCGCTGCGGGCAGCGTCGACGCCCCGCACGTGGGTCGGCAGGTTGATCGCCTGGCCGGCCCGCAGGCGCTTGGAGTCGATCCCCTCGTTGAGCTTCTCGATCTCGCCGACGTAGCGGGTCGAGCCGAGCTCCCGCTGGGCGATGTGGCCCAGGGTGTCCCCGTCCTGGACGAGGTAGGTGCGGATACCGACGTCCCAGTCCTCGCCGGGGCTGAGCCGGTGGACCACCGGGGGCTTGGCCCGCGGCTCGGGCTCGGCAGCGATCACGGGCCGGACGGGGTCCTGCGCAGGCGCCTCGGGAACAATCGGACCGATCGCCAGCGGGACCGCCGTGGCGCCGCCCTCGGCCGGCTGCCCGGAGGAGGCGGCGTCCGGTTCGGCCGGGTCCCCGGCCTCGCCGGCGGGCGCCGAGCCGGCATCGGCCAGGCTGAGGCGCCGGGCACCGTCGCTGGCGTCCTGCCAGGGGCTCGGCCCGGTCGCGGCGCTTCGACCACCCCCCTCCTTGTTGTGGTCCAGCCCGCGGTAAACCACCACCACCAGGAGTATTCCGACCAGGGCCAAGGCCCCGGCGATGATCTGCTTTTCAAGTCTGCCCATGGGATCCCCTCTGCTGTGCATCAATATATTGAGGTCAACTTCCAAACCAAACGAATTTCTAGTGGTCACACATGTTGTGGTCGAGTTGTCACCGCGCACTACCAGCCAGCCTTGATTCCGGCTCGGCCGAGTTCTGCCCCGTGTTCAGCCTCGGCCCAGCCGGCGCCGCGCTCCCTCCCCTTCGCCGCGCTCCCGGTAAGGAGAGAAGATCCACAATCGGCGCCATCGCAGCCCGCGCAGCACCGCGCGGGCTTCCTCGAGGCTGAGCTCCTCGGGCGCATAGCGCGCCAGGTACTTCAAGGCCGCCTGGCGGTCGACCCAGGCCAGGAGGCGGCCGAGAATGGCGTCGCCGAAGGAACCGAGGGCCAGGGAGGCGCCGAAATCGACGCAGGCGAGGCGCCCCGCCGGGTCCACCAGCAGGTTCTGCCGCTGGCGCAGGTCGAGGTGGTAGACCCGCCGGGCGTGGATCGCCGCCAGGATCGCCCGCAGCTGCCGGGCGAGGCCCTGCGGGTCGCGCTGGAAGGTAGCGCGGTCGAGGGGCGTCCCGGCGAGCCAGGAGATGGCGAAGGCGTCGCGATCGATCCTGGCGGCCACCTGGGGCACACCCTCTACTCCGTCCAGCCGCTGGAGGGCCAGCCGCTCGCGCCGCAGCAGCCATCGTGCCAAGCGGCGGGAGGCCCGGGGCAGTCCGGCGCAGTCGAAGACCACCAGCGGCCCCGCGGGGGCCCCGACCCGCCACACCGCCCGGGTCAGCCGCGAGGCGCGGCGGAGGAGGCGGCGGTCGAGGGGGCGGGAGTCCCCCCTGGGCCAGGGGCAGGGGGGGGCGCCGGCCTGGGCCCGCCTCAGCCGAGGACGCCGTGGGGGGGGCGCCGGGCGGGTG
>JACNJP010000517.1:0-1701 GCA_014382465.1 Planctomycetota bacterium | reverse complement strand
GGGCCCCCCCGCGGGCCCCCCCCCCCCCCCCCCCCCCGCGGGGGGCGCCCCCCCGGCCCGCCCCGCAGCCCCACTCGCACGAGGGGGGGGGCGCCGGGGGGCGCCCGGGCCAAAACAACCCCCGCCCGCGCCCCCGGGGGCCCCCCGCCCCGCCACACCGCCGGCTTCAGCCGCGAGCCGCGGCTCAGCAGGCGTCGGTCGAGGGCGCGGTAGTCCTCCCTGGTCCAGGCGCAGGGACGGTCCCGGCCCTGGTCCATCCTCAGCCGAGGACGCCGTGCAGCGGCGACCAGACCGGCGCCGTCCACACCAGGACCAGCACCAAGGCCAGGACCAGGCCCCAGGCCCACTCGTGGTTCTCCCCGACCCGCTGGGCCGAGAAGGACCGGAGGTCGCCGCTGCGCCAGGGCCGCAGCCGCGGGAAGAAGTCCGGGACGTTCTCGGCGTGGCGGTCGACCTGCTCGTCGCCGAAGAGCCGGCGCAGGCGGCGGTACTCGCGGCCGAACTTGCGCGGCAGGTAGAAGAGGAAGAAGGCCAGCGCCAGGAGCGCCGCCAGGCCCCAGACCAGCCGGCCCTGGACGTTCTCGGCGTTGCCAGCGGCCAGGCTCACCCCCACCAGGGCCAGGAAGCTGCCGAGGTAGGCCGGGTTGCGGGTGTGGGCGTAGGGCCCGGTGGTGACCATCAGCTCGTTCTTCTCCAGGTGACCGAAGGCCCACACCCGCAGCAGCCAGGCCGCGAGCACGAAGCAGCAGCCGGCGGCGAAGGTGGCCGGACGCGGATCCCCCAGCGAGAGCAGGAGCAGCGCGCTGAGGAAGACGGCGGCCTTTCGCCAGGTCGGACGCTTGGAGGCGGTCATGGTTCAGGGAGGGCGGCGCTTGCACCGAGGCGGCCCATCGGGGATGATTGTCCGTCCGCACGCGGGCCGATCAACCATTCGCGATGCGAATCCTACCTCTCTTCATCCTGCTGCTCCTGTCGGCCTGCGCCGGCTCCACCCCGCGGCGCGCCGACCTCGACGCCGACCAGGACGGACCCGACGCCGTCGCCCAGCTCGAGGCCGAGCTCGCCTCCCAGGGGATCTACCCCGAGCACAGCCCGACCCGGGTGACCTTCGTCGACCACAAGTCCGGGGTCAAGGTCGGGCTGCTCAACGAGGCCACCACCGACCGCTCGAGCTATTACTCCGAGGCCCGCCTGGACGCCGCCTACAAGGTCGTCCCCGACCTCGACATGGGTGTGCTCCTGAAGCAGCTCGGCGACTTCGGCCTGTTCCAGGACGCGCTCCAGAGCGACGGCCGGGTCCGCGGCGCGCGCATGACGGTCCAGGTCGACCGCGGCGGCCGGCTCTACACCCTGGCCTACGTGGCCAAGGACACCGCCGACCGCCGTCAGCAGGTCCTCGACTGCTCGCTGGCGATCCAGGCCCTCTACAACAACCACAGCGCCTACCAGCAGATCAAGAATGATCAAGGCGCCGCGATCTTCCAGGAGGGTCGTCAGGCGCCTGCCGGCAGCGGCGGCCTCCGCCGGCTGCTCGGGACTCGCGCCCTGGCCCCGGGCCACGCCATTCGCGGTCATCCCGCCCGCCCGTCCGCGGAGCCGCTCCCCGGCCCCACCAAGCCTGCCGTCAGGCGAAAACCCCCCCTGCCCCCGCCCCCGGCGGCCCTGCCGCCCTTCCCGCCCCCCCCACGCGCTGCCGCCCCC
>JACNJP010000407.1 GCA_014382465.1 Planctomycetota bacterium | reverse complement strand
AAAACCCACCCCGATTGTCTAGAGTAAAGAGGGACCATAGAGGTCCCCACCCGCCCGGTGAACGGCGTCACCGCCGCGGCCGAGGCGACCGCAGCCTGCCGGAAGGCGGCGGGCGAGGTGGGGGACGCCATCGCCGACGTGACCGTCTTCGGCGACGTGGCGGCCCGCGAGGCCCGGGCCGGCGCCATCGAGGGGGAGGTGGTGGTGGCCCCCGCGCTGCTGGCGCCGCGCAGCGTCCACGAGTGGACCCTGGTGTTCCTGCGCCACGCCAAGACCCTGATCTGGCTGCTCACCGACGGCGACCTGCTCGACGCCGACGGCCTGGCGCGCTTCGTCGGCGCCCAGGGGGCGCTGGCCAAGCCGGTGGATCCCGCGATGCTCGCCGACCGCCTGGCCTCGCCCTTCGGCGCCGCCCGGCCGCTGCGGCCGGACCCGATCGCCGCCGACGACAGCGCCCTCGGCAGCAGCCTCGGCGCCATCCTCAAGGGCCGCGAGGCCAGCCAGCGCGACCTGTTCGTCCAGACCATCACCGAGCAGGAGTCCGGGCTCTATACCCTGGCCTACTGGGAGCACCGGCTCGACGAGGAGTTCAAGCGCTCGTCCCGGTTCCGCTTCCCGCTCGGCCTGGCCGGCTTCGCCTTTGACGGCGAGGTCGACGAGGATGTCCTGCTGGACATCGCCGGCGTGATCCTGCTCGACACCCGGGACGTCGACATCGTCACCCAGTTCGACCCGCGGACCTTCGTCGCCCTGCTGCCGCACACCGGCCCCGCCGGCGCCCGGCTGTTCGCCGAACGGGTCGGCGAGGAGCTGCGCCGCCGCGGCCTGCTCGACCTCCTGGGCGAGCGGCTGGAGTGGCGCTGGTGGACCGCCGTCTGCCCCAATTCGGACACGCCTACCCCGCGCGAGTTCCTGGCCGCCGTGCTGCAGCGCCTGACCGGCATGATGGCCTGAGGCGCGTTTGGGGTCGTACGTCGATTTCGCCGGGGTCGGAGAACCAGGTGGGTTCCGACCCCGAAAGAATCGACGTACGACCCCGGGATCTGCGACCCCGGGATCTCAGTACCGCAGGGCCGCCTGGGCCGCGGCCAGCCGGGCCACCGGGATGCGGTAGGGGCTGCAGCTGACGTAGGCCAGGCCGAGCTGGTGGCAGAACTCGATGCTCGAGGGGTCGCCGCCGTGCTCGCCGCAGATGCCGAGCTTGATCTCCGGGCGGGTGGCGCGGGCCAGCTCCACAGTGGTCCGCATCAGCTTGCCGACGCCGCCGCGGTCGATGGTGGCGAAGGGGTCGCGCTCGTAGATGCCGCGGTCGATGTAGCTCGGCAGGAAGCTGCCGGCGTCGTCGCGGGAGACCGCCAGGGTGGTCTGCGTCAGGTCGTTGGTGCCGAAGGAGAAGAACTCGGCGACCTCGGCGATCTCGTCGGCGGTCAGCGCCGCCCGCGGCACCTCGATCATGGTGCCGACCAGGTAGCTGAACTTGACCTGCTTCTTGGCCATGACCTCCTTGGCGATGCGGTGCACCACCTCGACGTGGCTGCGCAGCTCGGCGTGGTGGCCGACCAGCGGGATCATGATCTCGGGCTGGACCTTGACGCCCTTCTTGTGGACGTTGGCGGCCGCCTCGAAGACCGCCGTCACCTGCACCTCGAGGATCTCCGGCACCAGGCCGGTGAGGCGGCAGCCGCGGAAGCCGAGCATCGGGTTCGACTCGTGCAGCGCCTCGACCCGGGCGCGGATCGCCTGGGCCGGCATGTCGATGGCCTTCGACAGCTCCTGGATGTCTTTGTCGGTGTGCGGCAGGAACTCGTGCAGCGGCGGATCGAGGGTGCGGATCGTCACCGGCCGCGAGCCCATGGCCTTGAACAGGCCCTCGAAGTCGCGGCGTTGGAGCGGCAGGATCGTGCGCAGCGCCTTGCGGCGGTCGGCCGGGTTCTCGGCCAGGATCATGCGCTGCATCGCCGGCAGCTTGTCCTCGCCGAAGAACATGTGCTCGGTGCGGCACAGGCCGATGCCCTCGGCGCCGAGCGCCACGGCGATCTTGGCCTGGTCGGGCTGGTCGGCGTTGGCGCGCACGCGCAGCACGCGGACCGCGTCGGCCCACTTCATGAGCTGGCGGAAGCGGGCGTCGTCGCCGGTCTTGCTCGGCTTGGCCTGGCCCGAGATGACCCGCAGCAGGTCGGAGCGGCGGGTCTCGACCTTGCCCTCGATGACCTCGCCGGTGGTGCCGTCGATCGACAGCCAGTCGCCCTCGCGCAGGGTCTTCTTGCCGGCGTGCAGGACCTTCTTGGACGGGTGGATCTCGAGCTCGCCGCAGCCGGCGACGCACACCTTGCCCATCTGCCGGGCGACCAGCGCCGCGTGCGAGGTCATGCCGCCGTGCTGGGTCAGGATGCCCTCCGAGGCCTGCATGCCGCGGATGTCGTCGGGCGAGGTCTCCTGGCGCGTCAGGATCACCTGCTCGCCCTTGGCCGCCCAGGCCACGGCGGCCTCGGCGGTGAACACGATGCGGCCGGTGGCGGCGCCCGGACCGGCGTTGAGGCCCTTGGCGAGCCGGCGCCCGGCCTTGACCGCCTTGTCCTTCTCGCTGCCGCGGAACACCGGGCTGAGCAGCTGGGTGATGCCGTCGGGCTCGATCTGCAGCAGCGCCTGCTCCTTGCCGAGGCGCTTCTCCTTGACCAGGTCGGTGGCGATCCGGACCGCCGCCAGGCCGGTGCGCTTGCCGTTGCGGGTTTGCAGGATGAACAGCTTGCCGTTCTCGATCGTGAACTCGAGGTCCTGCATGTCGTGGAAGTTGTTCTCCAGCGTCTTGCGGACCTGGTCGAGCTCCTTGTAGATGCGCGGCCAGTCGGTCTTGAGGTCCTCGATCGGGTGCGGCGTGCGGGTGCCGGCGACCACGTCCTCGCCCTGGGCGTTGCGCAGGTACTCGCCGTAGAAGGCCTTGTCGCCGGTTGACGGGTTGCGGGTGAAGGCGACGCCGGTGCCGGACTGCTCGCCGAGGTTGCCGAAGACCATCGCCTGGACGTTGACGGCGGTGCCCCAGTCGTCCGGGTAGCCGTGCATGCGCCGGTAGGTGACGGCGCGGTCGTTGCCCCAGGAGCGGAACACCGCGGCGATCGCGCCCCACAGCTGCTCCCACGGGTCGGTCGGGAAGGCCTTGCCGGTGGCCTTCTTCACCAGCGCCAGGCACTCCTGGACCACCTTCTTCAGGTCGGCGGCGCCGACCTCGGTGTCGAGCTTGACCTTCAGGCGCTTCTTGTGCTTGTGGAAGATCGCCTCGAAGGGGCACTCCTCGTCGGTGATGCCGAGCACCACGTCGGAGTACATGAAGACGAAGCGCCGGTAGGAGTCCCAGGCGAAGCGCTCGTCGCCGCTGGCGGCGGCCAGGCCGGCCACGGTGGTCTCGTTGAGGCCCAGGTTGAGGACCGTGTCCATCATTCCGGGCATCGAGGCCCGGGCGCCGGAGCGGACCGACACCAGCAGCGGGTCGTGGGCGTCGCCGAAGCCCTTGCCCATGGCCTTGCCGAGCGCCAGGACCGAACTCCGGGTCTCGGCCTCGAGACCGGCGGGGAAGGCGCCGCCGGCGGCGTAGGCGTTGCAGGCGGCGGTGGTGATGGTGAAGCCGGGGGGCACCGGCAGGCCGATCTGGCTCATTTTCGCCAGTCCAGCTCCTTTTCCGCCGAGGACCTCCTTGCTGTCGCTGAGGCCGGCGGGCATGCCGGGACCGAAAGCGGAGACGTACCGAGGGCTACTCTTCTTGGGGCGTGCGGGCATTCGACTCTGATGTTAGGCCCTCGAAAGGCTGGAAAAAGGGCATTAGCCGCCCGAATCGAGGGCGACCAGGTCGCGCAGCTTCCACTCCGTTCCCAGCTCGAGCCGGACTACCTCCGCCAGCGGGGGCGTGCGCTTCGGCAAGGCGCCGGGAATCTCCAGGATCAGGCGGGTGCCCTCACTCCGCAGATAAGCGCCAGGAGCTTGTTCCAAGAGCTCGCCCGCCAGCGGCCCGCGATCGTCGTAGAGGTCGAAGTAATGCTGCTCCACCATCAGCAGACCGAGCCGCGGCCGTCCCCCGAAACCCCACTCGGTCAGCAGGCCGGCCTCGGTGGCCCGGGAGCCGAGGAACTCGAGCGAGCTGGCGCGCGAGAGGACCAGGCCGCCGATCTCCCGGCGGGCCTCGACCCGGCCGATGACCCAGGCGTCCAGGGTGGCGCCGTGGTCGCGCTTGAGGGCCTCCGACAGGCAGCGGTACTCGGCCGCGGCGTCGTCGCAGCCGACCGCCGCCAGGAAGCTCCGACCGGCGGCCTCGGGCGTGCGGAAGTCGGGCCGCTCCACCAGCATCCGCGCCTCCGGCGGGCAGGCGCAGGAAGCCAGGCAGGCCATGACCGAGGCCAGCAGCGGGCGGTGAAGGAATCCCGGCACAGACCGTATATTGGGCGGCTTGCGATGCGAGGGCAACCCCGTCGACTCCCGGAACGCTTCGTGGCCGCCGCCGTGGCCGCGACGGCCGCCCTGTTGTGCTCCTGCGGCGATCCCGGGGTGGGGGACGGCCTCCCCGGCCTGCGCTTCGAGCGCACCCTCGAGGACCTCGGCGAGCTCGTGAGCGGCAGCCAGCACCAGGTCCGCTTCCCCTTCACCGTGACCGGCGAGCCGGTCCGGATCGTCGAGCTCAGGCCGGGCTGCGGCTGCCTCGACCCGCACCTGGAGCTGGGCGGCCAGCGCCAGGCCCTGGGCGGACCGCTGCCCCCGGGCAGCCGCGGCGAGGTCGTGGTCGCCTTCGACACCACCGGCTTCCAGGGGCGCAAGGACACCCTGGTGAAGGTCAAATCCGGAAGGATGTTCCCCTTGAACATTTCCTGGAACGTATCCCTGTTTCGC
>JACNJP010000516.1 GCA_014382465.1 Planctomycetota bacterium | reverse complement strand
GCTCCAGCACCAGCAGGCAGGCCTGCACCGCGACGGCCACGCGGATCTCGCCGGTCATCGCCAGCCCGCCGCAGCCCTCCCAGCGCTTCTCGGCGACGAAGACCTGGACCAGCTCGCGCAGCCGCTGCCGCTGGTCCTCGCCGAGCCGCGGCCAGCAGGCCAGGTGCCGCTCCAGCCACGGCTCCCACTCCGGCGGGAAGGGATCGGCCAGGATCGCCTTGCGGCGGCGGTCGCGGAGCCAGGTGAACACCTCGGGAGTCTAGGCGTTAGCCTGGGTCGCATGCGCACCTTCCCCGCCGCGATCCTGATGCTCGCCGCCGCCGGCTGCTCCCAATCCGCGCCGCAGGATCCCGACACCCTGGCCCGCTGGAAGGACACCTCCTTCTTCGAGCTCGAGTCGCGGACCCTCGAGGGGCAAGCCCTGCCTTTCCGCAGCCTCGACGGCGGCCCGGTGCTGGTAGTGAACGTCGCCAGCGAGTGCGGCTACACGCCGCAATATGAAGGCCTGCAGGCGCTGCACGAGCGCTACGCCGCGCGCGGACTCACCGTGCTCGGCTTCCCCTGCAACCAGTTCCTGGGCCAGGAGCCGGGCAGCCCGGCCGAGATCCGCGCCTTCTGCAGCGAGGAATTCGGCGTCGGCTTTCCGCTGATGGAGAAGGTCGAGGTCAAGGCGGGGGAGGGGCAGTCGCCGGTCTACGGCTTCCTCGGCACTCGCAGCGGTGAGCTGCCGGCCTGGAACTTCGCCAAGTACCTGGTCAGCCGCGACGGCACCACCGTCCGCTTCTTCGGCACCCGCGTCGCCCCAGATGACCCCGAGCTGATCGCCGCGGTCGAAGCCGCGCTGAAACCCTGAGCCGTGACCGACTCCCTGCGGGCCCTGCAACAGAGGATCCGGCGCTTCCGCGACGAGCACGGCCTGGGCGGCTGATCGGCCGCCGATTTCCCTCCTGGCGCCGCGCGGGAATCCAGGGGACAATACCAAGCCCGTTTCCGCCACTCGAAAGCCGATGAGCCCGCAAGACCCGACCCCCGATCCCGGCGCCCCCGCGCCCGCCTGGACCCCCGAAGACTCGGCCTCCCTCTACGGCGTCGACGCCTGGGGCCAGGGCTACTTCGGCGTCAACCCCCAGGGGCGCCTGACGGTCAACCCGACCCAGGACCCCGCCCGGTCGATCGACCTGCTCGAGGTGGTCGAGGGCATGCGCGAGCGCGGCCTGAACACGCCGCTCCTGCTGCGCTTCAGCGACCTGCTCCACCACCGGCTGCGCGAGATCCGGCGCGCCTTCGACAGCGCCATCGAGGAGGCCGAGTACCAGGGCACCTACCGCTGCATCTATCCGATCAAGGTCAACCAGCAGCGGCACGTCTGCGAGGAGATCTCGAAGCTCGGCGGCCCGCTCGGCTTCGGCCTCGAGGCCGGCTCCAAGCCCGAGCTGCTGGCGGTGCTCGGCCTGACCTCCGGCAAGCCGGACATGCCGATCGTCTGCAACGGCTTCAAGGACGAGGAGTTCATCGAGACCGTGATCCTGGCCGCCAAGCTGGGCCGCAACATCACCACCGTGGTGGAGAAGCCGAGCGAGCTCGACATGCTGGTCAAGTACTCGCGCAAGTACGCCGTGCGGCCGCAGATCGGCATCCGCGTCAAGCTGGCGGCGCGCGGCGCGGGCATGTGGGAGGCCTCGGGCGGCGTGCGCAGCAAATTCGGGCTGTTCGTGTCCGAGATCCTGCAGGCGCTCGACCTGCTGGAGCGCGAGGGCATGGCCGACTGCCTGACGATGCTGCACTGCCACATCGGCAGCCAGGTCCACGACATCCACCACCTCGAGGCGGCCGCCAACGAGATCGCCCGGGTCTACTGCGAGCTGCGCAACATGGGCGCCGGCCTGCGCTCCATCGACGTCGGCGGCGGGCTCGGCGTCGACTACGACGGCAGCCAGACCAACTGGGCCTCCTCGACCAACTACCGGCTCGAGGAGTACGCCGCGGCGGTGGTCGGCAAGATCCAGGCCGCCTGCGACCACGCCGAGGTGCCGCACCCCGACATCCTGTCGGAGTCGGGGCGGGCGATGGTCAGCTACTCCAGCCTGCTGGTGTGCAACGTCCTCGGCCGCAGCAGCTTCGACGCCGGCATGCCCTTGTGCGAGCTCGAGCAGGACGCGGCGGACGAGGACACCCCGCCGCCGCTCCGCGAGCTGTTGGAGGTGCGCAGCGAGCTGACGCGGGACAAGATGCGCTGGGCCTTCCACAAGGCCGCCGCCGCCCGCGACCAGGCCCACTCGCTGTTCGACCTCGGCTACCTGTCGCTGACCGGCCGCGCCGCCTGCGACGAGGTCTACTGGCACATCTGCAGCAGGCTTTGGGAGCTGGCAAAGGACGAGGACGAGGTGCCCGAGGACCTGCAGCCGCTCGACAGCTCGCTGAGCGACATCTACTTCTGCAACTTCTCGCTGTTCCAGTCGCTGCCGGACTCGTGGGCGATCCACCAGGTGTTCCCGGTGTGCCCGATCCACCGCCTCGACGAGGAGCCGACCCGCCGCGGGGTGCTTGCGGACATCACCTGCGACTCCGACGGCCAGATCGGCCAGTTCCCCGACAAGCGCCAGAACAAGGTCAAGAGCGTGCTCGAGCTCCACGAGCTCAACCCCGACGAGCCCTACTACATCGGCTTCTTCCTGGTCGGCGCCTACCAAGAGATCCTCGGCGACCTCCACAACCTGCTCGGCGACACCCACGCGGTCCACATCCGGCTCGACGGAGACGACGACTGGGAGGTCGGGGAGGTGGTCCGCGGCGACTCGGTCCGCGAGGTGCTGCAGTACGTCAATTTCCAGCCCGAGATCCTCGAGGAGGCGCTGCGGCGGGAGATCGAGAAGGCCACCCGCCGAAACCGGCTGACGGTGCGCGAGGGCCGCGCGCTGCTGCACTACTACCGCGAGGGGCTGGAGGGCTACACCTACCTCGAGGACGCCGAGCCCGAGGTCCTGCCAACGGACCCCGAGACGCCTGATTCCTCCGACCAGAAACCGGAACCCGCCCGCGCCTGAGCCCTTCCCAAGACTCCATGGATCCCCTCTCCCTGCTCCTCCTCCTCGCCCCCGCCGCGCAGCAACCGGCGCAGCTCCAGGTCCCCTCGGTGGAGGGCCTGCAAGCCGACCGGCTGGGCCGCGCCGAGGTCCTCGGCGAGCGCTTCCTGGCCGAACAGGGCCGTCAGGGCAGCCTGGCGCTGTTCCGCGACCTGGGCTGGTCGCGGACCGCCGACCGCGTCGTCTTCGAGCGGGTCGTGGCCGGCTATCCGGTTCGCGGCGAGGTCGTCAAGGTGGTGATGTTCCGCGACGGCAGCGCAATCGTCGAGGGCGCCCCGGCCGACCTGTCGGCCGCCGCGCCGCTGGTGCGCGTGGGCGCCCCGGCCGCCGAGCGCCTTGCGCTGGCCGAGCTCGCCGGGGAGGGCTCGGTGTCGGTGGCCGGCAGCCGCCTGGCCTGGGAGGGGGATCGCCTGGTGTGGGAGGTCCGCGCGCGCATCGAAGGCGACGGCACCTGGCACGAGGACGTCCTGGTCGACGCCGCCAGCGGCGAGCTCGCCGGCCGCGCCGACCTGCGGATCTTCCACGGCGGCGGCCGCGCCACCGGCGCCGGCCAGGTCTTCGACCCGAACCCGGTCCAGACCCTCGACAACCACGGTCTGAAGGACAGCAACGACGCCAACTCGGCGGTGCCGGCCTCGGAGTACTACCCGGTCGCCCTGCTCGACCTGACCGGCAGCGGCTACCTCGACGGCCCTTACGCCTCGACCTCGCCGACCTCCGGCCGCGCCTACCAGCCGAGCCTGCAGTTCATCTACCAGCGCAACCCGGACGCCTTCGAGGAGGTGATGTGCTACTACCACGTCGACGCCTTCCAGCGCTACCTGCAGGCCATCGGCCAGGCCAACGCCAACAACCGCCAGCAGCGGATGGACGTCAACGGCACCACCGTCGACAACAGCTGGTACGACCTCGGCACCCGGATCATCACCTACGGCTCGGGCGGGGTCGACGACGCCGAGGACGCCGACATCATCATCCACGAGTACGGCCACGCGCTGCACCACGACGTGCAGGGCAGCATCGGCAGCGGCCAGAACGGCGCCATGAGCGAGGGCTACGGCGACTACTTCGCCGCCAGCTTCTACGACGACGCGCTGGTCGGCGAGTGGGACGCGGTCTCCTACACCGGCGGCTCGCTCCACTACCTGCGGCGGGTCGACGAGAACAAGTACTACCCGCAGCACCTGACCGGCTGGGTCCACGACGACGGCGAGATCTGGTCCGCCGGTCTGTGGGACTTCCGCATGGCGGGGGGGGGGGTGGGGGCGACAACCACCGGCGCGGGGCCATGGGGCCGGCGGTCGCCCAGCACCAACGGGCGGGGCGCCGCCAGCGGGCGGGCCCCCGCGGGGAACCGGCTCCGCGGGGGGGCGTGGAGGCCCTCCGGGGGGGGGGCGCCGGCCCGCCGCGGCTTCATCAGCCTGCCCGCCGGCACCGTGGTGCTGTCGCCGGCCGACTCGACGCCGGTGTCCGGCGCCGCGACCACCCTGAACCTGGCCGCCGCCGCCCACGGCGGCAAGAACTTCAAGGTGCTGGCTTCGCGGCAGCCCGGCGCGAACCCGCTCGGCCCGCCCTACAACGTCACGATCCACGTCGGCCTCGATCTGCTGGCGATCTCGCTGGCCCAGCCGGGCTTCACCGGCACCCTGAGCGGCGGCGGCACCGCGTCGATCCCGGTCACCATCCCCCCCAGCATGGTGCAGCGGCCGGGGGCCTTCCAGGCCGGCTTCTTCGGCGCGTCCGGCGGCCCGCCGACGTGTGCCAAACCCTGCGCGCTCGGTAGGGGCACCCCCAG
>JACNJP010000371.1 GCA_014382465.1 Planctomycetota bacterium | reverse complement strand
AAACCATCGACGGTGACCCGAAACTGTTGCGGCCGCTCAACCTGCCGGAAGGGGCCGCCGGGCTGCGTCCGGGAGAGCTGCTGCTGCTCGAGAACCTGCGCTTCGAGGCCGGCGAGACCGCCAACGAACCGGGGCTGGCGGCGGCGCTGGCGGGCATGGCGGACTACTTCGTGCAGGACGCCTTCGGCACCTGCCACCGCGCTCACGCGTCGACCGCGGGGGTGCCGGCGCGGCTCAAGCCGGCGGTTGCCGGGCTGCTGCTCGAGAAGGAGATCGCCGCCTTCGAGCTGGCCTTCGGCGGCGAGCCGAAGCGGCCGCTGGTCGCGATCGTCGGCGGCGCCAAGGTCAGCGACAAGATCCTGGTGCTCGAGAACCTGGTGGCCAAGGTCGACGAGATCCTGATCGGCGGCGGCATGGCCTACACCTTTCTGAAGGCCCAGGGCATCGGCGTCGGGGACTCGCTGGTCGAGGAGGACCGGCTGGACACCGCCCGCGCGATCCTGCACGCGGCCGAGGAGCGCGGCGTGAAGCTGCGGCTGCCCTCGGACCACGTGGCGGCGGATCGCTTCGCCGCCGACGCCGCCACTCAGGTGGTCGGCCCGCACGTCCCGAACGGCTGGCTAGGACTGGACATCGGGCCCGAGACCCGCAAGCGCTACGCCGACGCCGTGGCCGGAGCCGGCACGGTGGTCTGGAACGGTCCGATGGGGGTGTTCGAGATGGAGGCCTTCGCCGCCGGCACCCAGGCCGTGGCCGAGGCGGTCGCGGCGGGCGATGGCGTGTCGGTCATCGGCGGCGGGGATTCGGTGGCGGCCGTCAAGCAGATGGGGCTGGCCGACCGGGTGACGCACATCAGCACGGGAGGAGGCGCCTTCCTCGAGATGCTCGAAGGCAAGGAGTTGCCAGGGATCGCCGCGCTCGACGACGCTTAATATTTCGGCTTTTTTGACGAACTTAAAGTAAGTTCGCTTTTTTTGCCTATTTTCATCTTATTTCGGCGATATTACCGATATGGATTCGAGCGCCAAGCCCTCCTACCTGGCCTTGCTCGGTGATCTGGCCGGATCCCGCGACCTCACCGACCGGGCCGCAGTCCAGGAGCGGCTCCAGGTCGCCGTCCAGGCCTTGAACCGGCTTCATGGCTTCGAGATGGCTGCCGAACTCACGATCGGCGGTGGAGACCAGGTCTCGGCCTTGTTCCTTCCCGAGAAGGGTTCCCTCGCACCGCCAGCAGCCTGCGCCGCCACCGAACTGGTCCTGGGCCTCGGCCTGCGCCTCGCCCCCACCCGGCTGTGCTTCGGCCTCGGTCACGGCGCGCTGTCGGTTCCGCTGGCGCCCGGCACCCCGATCGGCGCCCTCGACGGCCCCTGCTTCCACCTGGCGCACGAGGCCCTGCTCGAAGCCAAGCGCCGCGACCTGTTCCTCACCGCCCGCGGCCTGGGCCCGAAGGACCCCCTGCTCACCGGCGTCTTCGCCCTGCTCGGCACCCAGCTCGAGTCCTGGACCCCGCGGCAGGTCGACTACGCCCGCGAGATCCTCGGCGGCCAGATGTTCGAGGACGAGGGCGGCCTCGCCGACACCCTGGCGCAGAAGGAGGTCGCCGCCCGCTTCGGGGTCGGCCCCTCGGTGGTCTCCGAGACCCTCAAGGCCATCCGCCTCGAACGCTTCCGCCGCGGCGCCTGGGCCGCGGCGCTGGCCTTTTTGGGGTCAGACATCGATTGATCGGAGCACCGGGGAGAGGGAGCCTCGCCCCCAACCCGCCTCCCACTTCAATGCGCTTCGCCGTCGGCGCCGTCGCCGGCACCCGGCTCGGCGGACTCCGCCGGCTGCTCGTCCTCCCCGCCGATCACGCCGGTCTCGCGCAGGACCTCGCCGACCTTGCGGCCGCCGTCCTCGAGCCGCTGCCGGGCGACGTCCTCGCCCTCGATGAAGTAGGACGCCAGGATCAGGGCGATCAGGATCAGGATGATGGCTGCGAAGGCCTTGAAGGCCTTGCGCATCAGGTAGAGCACCAGGATCAGGACGCCGAGGCCCACGACCACGGTCAGGACGGGTTGCGCCTGGTACTGCTCGACGACCCAGTGGAAGAACGGAGGAATCTTCATCGCGATGGGGCGATTCTAGCGCCCGGCGGGTCCCTAAACTGCCCCTTGCATGGCCCGGCCCGTCCTCATCGCCCCGTCGCTGCTGGCCAGCGACTTCACCCGCCTGGGCCAGGAGATGGCCCGCTCGGAGGCCGCCGGGGCGGACTGGCACCACGTCGACGTCATGGACGGCCACTTCGTGCCCAACCTGACGCTCGGCATCCCGGTCGTGGCCTCGATGAAGCGGGTGGCGAAGCTGCCCCTGGACGTCCACCTGATGATCGAGTCGCCCGCCGACTGGGCGCCCCGCTACGCCGAGGCCGGGGCCGACCGCCTGTGCTTCCATTACGAGGCCGCGGCGGACGCCTTCCCGGCGGCGCTCAAGGCCTACCACCGCACCGGCCTGCCGGTCGGGGTGGCGGTCAACCCGCCGTGCGGCGTCGAGCCGCTGCGCCCCTTCCTCGACCGCATCGACATGGTCCTGGTGATGTCGGTCCACGCCGGCTTCGGCGGCCAGAGCTTCCTGCCGGAGGTGCTCGACAAGGTGCGGCGGCTGCGCGACTGGGGCTACGCCGGCGACATCCAGATGGACGGCGGCGTCGACGACCGCACCGCGCCGCGCTGCCGCGAGGCCGGAGCGAACGTCCTGGTCGCCGGGACCTACCTGTTCCGCGCGCCCGACATGGCCGCCGCGATCGGCGAGCTGCGGGCCGGCGCCGCCGGCGACTCGACTACCCCATGAGCACCGCCTACCGCCTCACCGGCTTCGACCGCCGGACCCAGGGCGACGCGCTCGCCGCGCTGCTCGGCGTGTCCTTCAACTTCCCGCCGGAGGACGCGCCGGACTGGTGGGACCGCGGCGGCGACGACCAGCTCCGGGTGCTGGAAGCCGACGGCGGCCGCATCGCCGGCACCCTGCTGCACATCCCGATGGGCCACTACTTCGGCGGCCGATCGGTGCGGTGCTGCGGCGTCGCCGGGGTGGCGGTCGCGCACGAATTCCGCGGCCGCGGCGCCGCCACCTGGATGATGCGCCAGGGCCTCCGCGAGATGCGCGCGATGGGTTATCCGCTGAGCTCGCTCTACCCGTCGACCATGCCGCTCTACCGCAACGCCGGCTACGAGATGGCCGGCGTCTACTACACCACGACCATCCCGCTGCGGGCGGTCGAGGTGCGCAGCCACGAGCGCACGATGCGGGAGGTCCGCGAACTGGACATCCCGGCGGTCGAGGCGCTCTACCGCCAGCTCGCCGCCGAGCGCAACGGCTGGCTCGACCGCGGCCGCTACCTGTGGTCGCGGGCGCGCGAGCCGCGGCTGGGCCCGGCGCACGGCTTCGTGGCCGTCGGGCCGGACGGCGTCGAGGGCTACCTGTGGTTCGTCAACCAGAAGGGCGAGGGCTGGAAGTCGCGGATGATGATCACCGACCTGGCGGCCGCCACCCCCGAGGCCGGCCGCAGCCTGCTCGGCTTCCTGGCCGGCAACGGCACCATGCACGAGGACGCGGTCTGCCACCTGGCGCCGGACGACCCGCTGCTGCAGCTGATCCCCGAGCACTGCTTCCGGTCGCGGATGCAGGAGCGCTGGATGCTGCGGGTCCTCGACCCGGCGGCGGCCATGGCGCAGCGCGGCTGGGCGCCGGGGCTGTCGGGAGCGGTCGAATTCGAGCTGCGCGACGACCTGTTCCCCGAGAACGAGGGCCGCTGGGTCCTCGAGGTCGCCGGCGGCCAAGCCGAGCTCGCGCGCGGCGGCCAGGGGCGCATGAAGCTCGACGTCCGGCAGCTGGCGCAGCTCTACTCCGGTTACCAGACGCCGGCGGCGCTGGCGCGGGTAGGGCGGCTGGAGGCCCCGCCCGAGGTCCAGGCGACCGCGGCGACGCTGTTCGCCGCGCCGCAGCCGCAGCTCACCGAGATGTTCTGATCCGCGGGCGGCGGGCGGCGGCCGCTAAGATAGACGGATGGCCTGGCGCCTGAAGAAGAAGAAGGACATGCCCAGCGGGCTGTGGAGCAAGTGCTCCTCCTGCGGCTCCATGATCTACACCAAGGAGCTGGCGGCCAACCTCTCGGTGTGCCCCAACTGCGGCTTCCACCACACCGTGGACGGCCGCCGGCGGATCGAGATCACCGCTGACCCGGGGACCTTCATCGAGCACTTCACCGACCTGCGGCCGAGCGACCGGCTCGGCTTCGTCGACAAGGTGCCGTACGCCGAGAAGATCGAGAAGGCCCAGAAGAAGACCGGCAACGCCGACGCCCTGCTGGCCGGGACCGCCGCGATCGGCGGCGTGCCGGTGGTGATGGCGGTGCTCGACTTCAGCTTCATGGGCGGCTCGATGGGCGAGATCGTCGGCGAGAAGATCGCCCGGGCCACCGAGCTGGCCGGCCAGCGGAAGCTGCCGCTGGTGATCTTCAGCGCCTCGGGCGGCGCCCGCATGCACGAGGGCGCGATCTCGCTGATGCAGATGGCCAAGACCTGCTCGGCGCTGAGCCTCTTCCGCGAGGAGGGCGGCTTCTCGATCTCGGTGATGACCAACCCCACCACCGGCGGGGTGACTGCCAGCTTCGCCAGCGTCTGCGACATCCTGATCGGCGAACCCGGGGCCCTGATCGGCTTCGCCGGCCCGCGCGTGATCCAGAACACCATCCGCCAGGAGCTGCCCGAGGGCTTCCAGCGCGCCGAATTCCTGCTCGAGAAGGGCCAGATCGACAAGATCATCGCCCGCGACGTCATGCGCGAAGAGCTGGCCAAGATCTTGAGGTACGCGGGGTCGTACATCGATTGAATTGAGACGTCGGACCTCGACTTCCTGAGCGACA
>JACNJP010000362.1 GCA_014382465.1 Planctomycetota bacterium | reverse complement strand
TTAGATATGTGGGCGGGCAGGGGGAACGGAGAGGCGGCCGACCACCGCCCCCCCACCCATGGGGCGGGGGCGGAAGACACCGCAGCGCGTGTACGACCCCGCCGCCAGGGGGCGGGTGGCGGCCGGGAGCGGGGACGGCCCCGCGGCCGGGGCCACGGTCGCGGCGCGCGCCGAGGCCGAGGGCGTGCTGGTCGGCCAGGCCCGCGCCGGAGCCGCCGGCCGGGTGGTGTTCCCGGCCCTGCCGCTCGGCCCCTTCCACCTCGAGGCGCGCGCCGGCGACCTGCTGGCGCGCCACACCGGCGTCCTCGAGCTCGCCGGGGCCGACGTCCTGCTGCCGCTGGCGCCGTCGCGCACCGTGGAGGTCCTGGTCGTCGACGCCGCCGACGGCTCGCCGGTCGCCGGGGCCGAGCTGTCGCTGCACGCCCGGCTGATCCCCTCGCCGACCTCGGGCATCCGGATGGGTTACCGCCGGATCCCGTCCAGCCACCTGCTGCCCGTCGAGTGCCCGCCGACCGACGCCCAGGGCCGCAGCATCCTCCGCGGCCTGCCGGACGACGGCTACCTCAGCCTCCGGGTGAGCGCCGCGGGCTTCGGCGGCCGCTCGGGTCCCCTGTACCTCGACTCCGTGACCGCCAAAATCCCTGCGGGCGCCGCGCGGGTGCAGGTCGAGCTGAGCCGGATCGGCCGGCGCACGGTGACCTGGCCGGTGACCGTGCGGGAGGTCGAAGCGCCGCCGGAGGGCACCGAGCTCGAGCTGGTCGAGCGCGCCGGCGCCATGGGTGGCCCCGCCGGCCCCGGCCGAGGCTGGATCCGAGGCGGCCGGGTGGTGGTCGAAGGGGTCCCCTCCCTGGGCTTCGACCGCCTGGCGATCGCCCCCGACCGGACGCGCGCCTGGCTCTGGGTCGACGGCGAAGCCCTCGAAGGCCGGGAGGTCTGGTTCTGGCGCCCGCGGACGCTGCGGGTGCGCCTTCTCGACCAGGCGGGGGAGCCGGCGCTGGGCTGGCGCGTGGACCTCCGCAATCAGGGCAACAACCACGAAGCCCGGTCGCAGCCGGTCGGCGCCGACGGCATGATCCTCGTCGAGGACCTGCCGCAGCAGATGATCGAGGTCAGGGCGGTTCCCCCGGAGGGCGGGCCGGGGACGGACCTCAGCCTCGGGACCGCCGATCTGCGGCGGGAGGACGGCCTGCTCGAGGCCACCGTTCCCAGCCTGGCCGAGCTCCAGGTCGAGGTCCTGCTCGACGGCGCGCCGGGGCTGCCCGGCCGCTACTCCCTCTCGGTCGCCGGAAACGGGTCCGAGGTCCTGGCCGAGGATCCGGCGCGCGGGAGCCTGCGCGCCCGCGCCTGGCTCGATCCCGAGGCGGCGCAGACCAGCTTGCTGTTGCGCGCCGAAGGCTACCAGGGGGGCAAGGCCGAGCTGGAGACGGCCCGGCTGCTGGAGGGAGCCCCCGCCCGCCTGGAGCTGACCAGCACCGCGTCCTTGGTCTGTTCCGTGCTCCAGGAGCAGAACACGCGGGTCGAGCTGCGCCCGCAGAGGTACTCCGACCAGGAAGGACGGTGGGAGACGCTCCCCATGCGCGAGCTGAGCTCGCCCAACCTCCCCGACGGCCGCTATTCCTTCGAAGGACTTTCCGCCGGCCGCTACCGGGCGCGCGACGCCCTCAGCGGTTTGGCTTCCGCCGAGGCGGAGGTCCGACCGCTGGGCGCCGCCGCCGAGGTGGTCCTCGACCTGCTGTCGCTGCGGACCGTCAGCGGCCGCTTGGAGCTGCCGGAGGGCTATTCCCGCGACGGCTGCCTGATCCTGATCCAGGGGCGGGACCTCGACTTCTCGTCCTATCGCCGGCACTTCCTCTCCGGCTTCCCGGAGGCCGGGTTCAATCCACAGCGGGACGGCAGCTTCCGCTTCCGCCTGCCGTCGGACCGCGGCGTGGTCCTGCGCCCTTGGCACCCGGTCCTGTCGCCGGCGCCGCCGGCCGACGGGGGAGAGGCGGTGCTCGCCGACGGCACCGAGGGCCTCGTGCTCCGGCTGGTGGAAGGCCCGGTCACCGTGGTACCGCTGGCCCCCGAGCTGGCGGAGGTCGCGGGCTACGGCTCCCTGCCGGTGCGGCTGTTCCGGGGTCCGCCGACGGGAGAGGGGGTCTACCTGGCTCGGGCGCCGGTGGCCGACGGCCGGCTCCGCTTCGGCGGTTACCCTCCCGGCCGCTACACGGTCTGGATCGATCCCGAGCGGGAGTACGCGCCGGTGATCTACCCCGACGTCGAGCTCGGCGGGGGCGAGACCCGGTTGCCGGCGGCGGCCGCCCACGAGGGCGCCAAGATCCGGGTGCGCCTGAAGGTCGCTGGTCCCGCGGCGCTCGCGGTCGGGGTCGGTGTAGAGGTAGATGTCATCGCCGAAGCGCTCGTCGAGGCGGCGCCAGCCGGCCGCGGCGGCGCTGCGCTCGGACTCGCTGAGGGCGGCGAGCCCGGCTTCGCGCAGGGCGTGGGCCTGGCGCAGCAGCTCCTCGAGCTGGTCGAGGTGCTGCTCGGGGCCGAGGCCGATCTTCAGCCGCCGCTTCTTCGGCAGGGGACCGGGGGAGGCGCCGTCCTGCTGGTCGAGGATCCAGGCAGCGTGGGCCAAAGCCTGCTCGATGTTCTCGGCCGGGTCGCGATCGAGGGCCTTCTTCTCGAAGCCGCCGGCGACCGCCTCGGCCAGGCCGGCCAGGGCGAAGGGCTGGCGCAGCACCAGGTCGACCGCCCGCAGCCGCGAGCGGTCGGCGTTCTCGGCCAGGCGGGCGAGCCGCGCCCGCAGGTCGGCGGTCGGCGCTTCGAGGCCGTGCTCCTCGACCAGCTTCGCGATCTCACCGGCCAGGGGGTGCTCCTTGAAGCGGCGCCCGCCGTAGATCTTCTTGTCGGGGGGCACCGGCACCGAGGAGCTCATCGGCTGGCCGCCGAGCCGCAGGGCGGCCTCGACCAGCTCGACGCCACGCTCGGCGCGCAGGACGACGACGGTGCCGTCCGGGGCGGCGGCCAGTTCGCGCGGCAGGCGCTCGAGCGCGGCGGCGGCGTCCTCGAGGGCCTCGCCGTCACGCGATCCCGAGTAGCGGATCTGGGGACGCAGCAGGCGGACGCGCCACTCGAGGCCGTTCTGGACCGCCGCGGCGAGGCGCTGGAAACCGGCGAGGGCGGCGGCCGGGTCGTCACCGAGCGGGTCGCCGTCGACCGCGATCAGCAGGTCGCCGGCGCGGAAGCCGCTGCGGTCGGCGTAGTAGCCGGGCTGGAGCCCCGCGAACAGCACCCCGGCGAGGGGGCCGGCGGCGAGCGCCTGCTGGGACTCGGTCAGGGGCACGCCGGTGATCGGGGCGCCGCCCCGTGCGGCGAGCGCGGCGGGGGCCTCCGGTTCCTGCGGACTGGGGGAGGCGGCCAGGGCGACGAGGATGGCGAGCAGCACGGCTTGCCGATTCTAGGCCCCGTCGGGGCTGGAAACCGGCGTCTAGCCCGGTTTCGGCGCCAGGACGGCGCGCCGGTTCTGGTAGTCGAAGACCAGCAGGAAGGGCGCCAGGAAGTCGCCGCCAATGGTCCCGTAGGCCGACCGGCTGGCGAGCGGTCCGCGGCGGGAGGTGGCGAAGGAGGCCCGCGGGCGCTCGAAGCGGTGCCCGGAGAGCTCGAACCAGGTCAGCCGGCCGCTGCGCAGGTCCATCGGGCCGGAGGCGCCGGCGATCTGCTTCGAGCGGGTGCGGCGGTCATCGAGCAGGTCGAGCCGGCGCACCGTGGGTGAGTGGAAGGTGACCGTGTCGGCGGCGGCCCCGGTGTCGACCGCGAACCAGCCCTCGTGGTCCTCGAACTGGGCCCGGAGCTGCGGGATCCCGTCGACCAGCCGCATGCTCTGCCACTCGCCCGAGAGCAGCTCGAAGGTCGCCGGGTCGTGCAGGGAGAGCGCGCCGGCGCCGAGGTCGAGCTCGGCGACCGCGTCCGAGAACAGGTCGTGCCCGAGAATGCCGGCCACCTTGACGCCGAGATTGCGTGACAGGTAGGCCAGGTCGTGCTCGAAGAACTCGGGGTTCTCCCACTTCACCGGGCCGAGCTGCAGCTCCACCGCCCGCCACACCGCGCTGCGCACGGTCCGCCCGCCGATGTCCTGGCTGAGCCGCGGGCGGCTCCGCCGCAGGTCCAGCAGCGCCACCGCCTCCGGATCGATGAGGTGGACGCTGGCCCCCGTGTCGAGGATGAAGGCGCCGATGTCCCGCCCGTCGACCAGCGGCCGCACCAGCAGGTGGCCGGTCGGGGCGAGGGTGGCGGTGACCGCCGCCGGCAGGGCGGGGTCGAAGACCGGACCGCTCCAGGCTTCCGGTGCCCCGGCCAGAGCCGGGCCGCCGATGAGGGCGGCCAGGAGCAGCCGCAGGATGAGGTGGCGGGTCCGGGGCATCGTTGAAGAGGCTACGAGTCTGACCGGAAGCAGGGAGGAGAAGCAAGCCGGGGAATCTGGCCCCGTTCCGTGGACCCAGTCCTCACCGAAGCCCTGGGGAGGTCAGGACTTTGCGGAGGGCTCCGCCAGCGGGCCTCGGGCGGGCATGGGAAATGGCCTTAACAGTTTCTTGGAAATGACTTTAGGAAGAAAAAGGGCCACCGAATGGGGCCGGATTCTTATGCTCGACCCTGATGGAACTCCACGGCTGGATCGCCCTCGCCACCCTCGCTGTCGCCGCCGTCCTGTTCCTCAGCCGCAAGCTGCCGCTCGAGCTGACCGCCCTCGGCATCCCGGTGGTGCTCTTCGCCACCGGCACGGTCCCGGACGCCGGCGCTGCCCTCCAGGGTTTCGGCAACCACGCTGTGGTCGCCATCGCGGCGGTCTTCGTGCTCGGCGCCGGACTGCAGGATCGACCTGATCTACGCTTCGAAGATACGACTGTCGGTCGGTTGAAAAAGAA
>JACNJP010000512.1 GCA_014382465.1 Planctomycetota bacterium | reverse complement strand
CGAGGCGCTCATGCGCGAGGACCTGCTGGAGGAGGCCGAGCGGGTGCTGCGCGAGGCGGTGAACACCACGCTGCCCGAGCGGGAGCGCATCCAGGAGCGCCTGCTCGAGCTGCCGGAGCGCCGCCGGCTCCTGCCCGGCAAGCCGGCCCCGGCCTTCGAGGCCGCCGACTTCAGCGGCGCCGGCCACTCGCTCGCCGCCTACCGCGGCCAGACCCTGCTGCTGCACTTCTGGTCGGGCATCAACGGCCCCAGCCTCTCGACCATGCCCGAAATCGCCGCGCTGGTGAAGGAAAACGCCGGCAAGGAGTTCCGCATCCTGTCGATCAACGTCGACCCGCACGTCACCCCCGAGGACCACGAGCGGATGAAAGCCGCCGGCCAGAATTACCTGCCGCGGCTGTTCAAGGCCGACGACCTGCGTCAGATGATCGACCGGCACCAGCTCAGCTGGCCGGTGGTGTGGGACGGCCTGGGGATGGAGAGCCCGCTGGTGAAGAGCTACTCGATCAAGAACCTGCCGGGGCTCTACCTGATCGGACCGGACGGCCTGATCCGGGCCCGCAACAAGCGCGGCGACCGCCTGCGCGCGGCGGTGGCGCAGGTGCTGGCGGAGAAGCTCTGATCAGGCCGACGCCGCGCCGGCGGCGGCCCGCAGCCGCGCCAGGCTGCGCTCCCGGCCCAGCAGGGCGAGGATGTCCCCCACCGGCGGGCCGCCCAGCGCGCCGCTGAGCGCCGCCCGCAGCGGCTTCATCACCTTGCCCATGCCCAGGCCGAGCTGCTCGGCCAGCGCCTGGGCCCAGGCGTCGAAGTCGGGGGGCGGGAATTCCCCGGCGCCGAGGGCGGCGGCCGCTGCCTCGAGGACCCGCGGCGCGTCGCCGTCCAGCAAGGCCTTGCCGGCCTTGGCGTCGGGCTCGACCCGCTCGCCGGCCAGGAACGCGGCCTGCTGCGGCAGCTCGCCGTAGAGCCGCAGGCGCTCGCGGAAGGCGCCCACCAGCCGCTCGGTCCAGGCGGCCGGCGTGTCGTCGTCCACCAGCCCGGCCCGCTCCAGCCACGGCCGCAGCCGCCGCGCCAGCTCGGCCGGCTCGGTGCCGCGCAGGTATTCGTTGCAGAGCCAGTGCAGCTTGTCGACGTCGAAGATCGCGCCGGCCTTGTTGATGCGGCCGAGGTCGAAGGCCACCACGAGCTGCTCCGGGCCGAAGACATCGGTCTTGTCGTCGATGGCGAAGCCCAGCAGGCCGAGGAAGTTGAACATGGCCTCGGGCGGGTATCCCTTGGCCCGGTAGTCGCCCAGGGCGGTGTCGCCGGTGCGCTTCGACAGCTTCTTGCCGTCGGCGCCGAGGATCAGCGGCACGTGGGCGAATTCGGGCTCGGGCAGGCCGAGGGCGCGGCACACCAGCACCTGCTTCGGCGTGTTGGCCAAGTGCTCCTCGCCGCGGATGACGTGGCTGATCCGCATGGCCGCGTCGTCGAGGGCGCACACGAAGTTGTAGGTCGGCATGCCGCCGGAGCGCACCGCCACCCAGTCCTCGACCTCGGCGCTGCGGAAGCGCACCTCGCCGCGGATGTGGTCGCGCACCACCACCTCCTGGCCGTCGGGCACGGCGAAGCGCAGCACGGAGGCCTCGCCGGCGGCGGCCCGGCGCTCGGACTCCTCGCGGGACAGGCCGCGGCAGCGGCGGTCGTAACCGATCGCCGCCTGCTTGTCGGCCCGCTGCCGCTCCTTCAGGGCCGCGATCCGCTCGGGGGCGCAGAAGCAGCGGTAGAGCCAGCCCTGCTCGAGGCCGGCGGCGGCGGCGGCGGCGTACGAGGCGAGCCGCTGCGACTGGAAGTACGGGCCGAAGTCCCCGTCCTTCTCCGGGCCCTCGTCCCAGTCCAGCCCGAGCCAGCGCAGGCTGTCGAGGATCGAGCTCAGCGACTCGGCGCTGTTGCGGCCGACGTCGGTGTCCTCGACGCGGAGGACGAAGGCCCCGCCGTGGCGGCGCGCGTAGGCCCAGTTGAACAGGGCGGTACGGGCGCCGCCGACGTGCAGGAGGCCGGTCGGGGAGGGCGCGAAGCGGACTCGGATCGGACGGTCGGCGGTCATGGACCGCGCATTCTATCCGGGTGGCTAGGGCTGGATCCGGAGGCTGACCTTGTTGCTGAGCCGGTTGCCGGAGGGGCTGTAGAGCAGCGCCTGGAGGTGGAAGACCTGGCCAGCCACCGCCGGCAGGTTGGGCACGTTCAGGGGCAGGGACAGGCCGCCGGCGGGGATCACCGTCACCGCGCTCTGCCACACCAGCGAGCCGCGGTCGACCTCGAGCAGGCCGAAGGGGGTCGGCTGGGAGGTCAGGCGCCGGCCGGCGCCGAAGCGGGCCGAAGTCCAGGTGTCGGGCGCCTGCAGCGCGATCGAGCCGCCGGCCTGCGGCCAGCCGGAGACGTGGAAGTCCTGGTCGTGGGCGTCGACCACGAACACCGAGCCGCCGTTGCCGAAGGTGTTGGCGTGCACCGCCTTGGTGCCCATGGCGGCGACGTCGCCGTCGGGGCCGAGCGCGATGGCGTAGGCCGAGCCGGGGCTGTCGAGGCGGCAGCTCAGCGCCGCCGCGGCGACGTCGTAGACCATGCCCTCCGGCGTGGCGTTGAGGGAGTCGCCCCAGGAGCCGAAGGCGGCGTAGTCGCCGGCGTCGTCCATGGCCGCACCGCGGCCGCTGAGCTGGTAGGCGGTGCCGGGAGCGTCCCACGACTCGGAGAACAGCGGCAGGTCGGCCACGACGTCGTGCACGCCGACCTCGAAGTGATCCATGGCCGGCGAGTAGCGCTGCTTGAGGAAGGCGCAGTGGCTGCCGTCGCCGTCGAGGGCCACGACGCCGACGTAGATCGAACCGGAGAAGCTGCGGCTCACAGCCTGCGACCAGACGCCGGGGGAGCTCTCCTCGTAGACCCGGAAGTAGCCGAATTGACCGTAGGCGAAGCGCTTGCCGTCGCCGGACAGGTCGTGGGCGTCGAAGGAGGCGCCGATGTTGTGGCGGTAATCCTCGGCCCCGGACAGGGTGTCGTAGATGACCGCGTCGGCGCCGATGTTGAAGTAGGCGCGCGTGCCGTCGTCGCTGAGGCGGGTCTGGCGGGCGTGGTGGCTGGTGCCGCTCGCGAGCGCGCCGCTGGCCAGCAGGTTGCCGGCGCCGTCGAAGGTCCGCACCATCAGGGTGCCGGTGTTCGGGTCGCCCTTCCAGGCCAGCACGATCGAGCCGTCGTCGCTGACCGCCGCGCCGCCGCCGTAGTTGTTGGAGGTGCGCGGGAAGACGTAGGTCCAGGCCGGGACGCCGCCGCCGGTGGTGTCCCAGACCCGCAGGACGCCCTCGAAGTCATAGCCGCTGCCCGGGTCCATGTCGGTCGCCACCAGGGCGGCCGCCACCGGCGCGCGATCAGCCAGCGCCACCACCGGCGCCTCCGAGCCGACGGTGCCGAAGTCGAAGATCGGCAGCGCGTCGACCGCGTGGTAGAGGGTCACGGCCTCGTTGTTGAGGCCCTTGGCGGCCATCACCGCGGCGCCGGAGTCGCCGACCACCACCGACTCGGCGATCCACGCCAGGCCGTTGTCGTCCTCCTGCCAGCGGGGCGCGGTCACCACCCGGGTACCCGCGCTCGGCAGCCGGGTGGCGGCCCAGCCGGAGGCGGTCCGGATCTCTTCGACGAGCTGGTCGCCGGCGGGACCGACGACGATGCGATGGCGGACCTCCAACTCCTGGGGAGGGCAGAGGACGCCGGGAAGGAGCAAGGCAGGGAGGAGCAGCATGCCCTCCATGGTAGGCGAAAAACCGCCGCTGGGCAGGGGCTCAGCGCTCGATCAGGACCGGCTCCAGGTCCTCGTCGAAGTCCAGGTCATAGCCCCAGTAGATGTTCTGCCCCTGGCCCGGGGCCAGCCGCAACCGCCAGCGGTAGAGGCCGCGCTCCTTCTGGTCGCGCAGGTCCTGCTCGCTGCGCAGAGCGTTGGGTCGCACCTCGACCGGCTTGACCTCGACGCCGCCGCCGCGGCTGATCGGGATGACCTCCTCCATGAGCACGTCCACCGGTCCGTGGGCCGCCGCGCTGAGCTTCAGCCGGGCGCGGAAGACCTTGGTGATGGTGACCGTCGAGCTGAGCAAGCCGGGGTCGTCGCGCTCGTCCTTGACCACCTCCCACTCGACGGTCAGGTTGGGGTCGACGCCCAGGTTGAGGGTCGTGGTGTCGCCGGGCCGGAGCACCGGGAAGCTGGAGCGGCCGAGGTAGTCGGGCCCGAGGAAGATCTTGGCGGTGCCGGGGAGCAGCGGGGTGTCGCCGCCCAGGCGCACCTCGGCCCGCAGGAAGGCCCGCTCGCTGAGCGTCGGCACCAGGTAGCGCTCCGGCCGGACCTCGAGCGGCACCTCGCGGATCCGGAACCGGTACGGCTCGCCGTCGCCGCGGATGGTCTTGCGGTCGGGGAGCTGGAACAGCGCCGACAATCCGAGGTCCTGGACCTGGACCTCGGGCGCCCGCCGGAAGGAGTCGGCGAAGCCGAAGCCGCCGTCCTTCTCGCTCAGGCCCAGGTCCTCGCGGTCCAGCAGCTGGCCGCGCTTGTCGAGGCTGCCCAAGGCGGCGGCCGGCTGGCGGGCCGACAACGGCTCGTAGATCCTCAGCGGCAAGGCTGGCGGGTCCAGGCCGACGCTGGGCGTCGAGGTGCTGAGCAGGATCTCGGCCTCGCCCCAGTCCTCGCCGGTGCGCTGGCGCAGCTCCGCCACCAGGCCGACCGTGACCCCGGTCAGGTCCGGCGCCACCCGCACGTCGTAGGTCGGCAGCCAGCTGGCGCCGGCCACCAGGTAGCTGGCGCGCAGCTCGATGTCCCCGGGGCGCTCGGCCCACACCTGGATGCGGCCGACGTGGTAGCGGCGCAGCGGCGCGCCGGCCTCGCCGCTGAGCTGCTCGCG
>JACNJP010000510.1 GCA_014382465.1 Planctomycetota bacterium | reverse complement strand
GAAGGTCGAGCCTTTCTCGCTGTCATCGTGTGTCTTGGCGGGTGACCTCGGCGCTCGATCCAAGCTGCGCCCCGAGTGGGCGCCCGGGCCGAGAGTGACCGTCCGCCGACCGAAGGCGCCCGGGGCCGTCGCCGCGGCCGCGCCGTCGACCGTCACCGCGCCGGGGTAGCCGTCCGGGATCACGACCGTGACGGTCATGCCCTCGGGCAGCTCGGCGTCGAGGTGGAAGCCGTCGGCGTCGATCCGCCACGACGCGCGCAGCGGGCCGAGCGGGGTGGCGATCTCGCCCTCGCACCACTCGAGCGGCCCCGGCTCCGGCGCGATCAGCGCGTTCCGCCAGCCGACCGAGCCCGGCGCCTGGCGCAGGCCGAGCACCCAGCCGTAGTACCACTCGACGACGTGCCCGAGCATGCAGTGGTTGAGCGAGTTGCTGCCGACGGTGATCGCGTCCCAGGTCTCGGGCAGGGTGGTCAGGCCCTTGGCGAGGATGCCGCCGTAGCTGCCGGTGCCGGTGCGCGAGTAGACCCGGTGCAGCAGATCGGAGCGGCCGGCCTCGGCCAGCGCGCGGATGAAGTAGAGGTGGCCGACGTCGCCGGGCGTCTGCTGCCAGCCGCGCTGTTCCAGGTCGTCGAGGATGGCTTCGAGCACGGCGCCGCGGTCGTCCTCGGGCACCAGCCCGGCGCACAGCGCCATGGCGTGGGCGGTCTGCGGGCTGCCGTGGTTGCGCAAGGTCTTCGACGCCGGGTCGTAGAACTCGGCCAGGAAGGCCCGGCGTACCTGCTCGAACAGGGCTTCGTAGCGCCCGGCGGCCGCCTCGTCGCCGAGCAGCCGGGCGCTCCGGGCGACGGCGTCGACGCACATTGCCCAGCAGGCGGTGGCGCTCAGGTCGGTGGGGGTGAAGCGGCTCGGGCCGGGCGGCTGGCCGTGGCCGTAGTCATACCAGTCGCCGAGCGAGCCGGGGGCGATGCCGTCCGGGGAGATCGCCGCGACGTGGTCGACGAAGCGGCGCATGGTGCCGAAGTTGGTGCGCAGCAGCTCGAGGTCGCCGCACCACTGGTAGAGCTGCCACGGCAGCAGCACGCCGGCGGCGCCCCACTCGACGGTCCAGGCGTAGGCGTCGTCTGGGTCGCGCAGCAGGTAGCGCGGCGCCACCGTCAGGATGCGGCCGCTCTCGAGCTGCGCGTCGCCGACGTCGCGCGCGATCTTCTCCAGCCACGGCCGGCAGTCGTAGCGGTAGAGCAGGGACGGTGTCAGCAGGTGGGCGCACTCGAGCCAGCCGAGCTTCTCGCGGTGCGGGCAGTCGGTCAGGACGTAGCTCATGTTCGAGCGCATCGCCCAGTCGACCAGGTCGTGGATCCGGCCGTAGAGCGGGTCCGAGCAGGCGAAGCTGCCCGACTCCGGGTTGGCGGCGCGGACGTGGAGCAGCTCGAGCGACTCCACCACCGGCAGCCCGGCCGGGTTCGGCCGGCCGGCCGGGACCGCCCCGCGCAGCTCGACGAATTGGCCGCCGTGGTAGTGGAACAGGGTCTGGTGCTGCTCGGGGCCGCCGCCGCGCAGGGTGTAGCCGAACAGGGTCTCGCGGCCGTGCAGGTTGAGCTGCTCGACCACGCCGTCCTCGGTGATGACCTCGGAGGGCTTCAAGGTGAGGGTGGCGCCGGCCTCGCCGCGGACGCGGAAGCGCAGCAGCATCGAGCAGTTCTGCTCGAACAGGTAGGACCAGCGGTCGGCGGCGAGCTGGCGGATCTCCAGCGGCTGGAAGACCTCGCGGACGCGCAGGCCGGGGAAGTCCTGGCGGCTGAGGGCGGCGGCGGGGGCGGTCGCCGGCGCCGCGTCGGCCCAGCCCGAGTCGTCGAAGCCGGGGGAGTCCCAGCCCTGCGGCCAGCGGCGGGCGTCGAAGTCTTCGCCGGCGAAGATGTGGGACAGGGTGAGCGGGCCGCTGGCGGTCTTCCAGCCGGGGCCGGTCAGCAGCTCCTCCACCCGGCCGTTCTGGTAGACCAACTCGACGCGCGCGCGCAGCAGGAAGGGCTGGCCGTCGCTGAAGTCCGGCATCGCGTCGCCCTTGGCCCAGCGGCCCGGCGGCGGCGCCGCGACCCGCCAGAAGCCGTTGCCGAGCAGCACGCCGAGGGCGTTCGGACCTTGGCGCAGCAGCGGCGCCAGGTCGAGCTCCTGGTAGTAGATGCGACGGTCGTACTGCGACCACGGCTGGTCGATGACGGTGTCGGTGGCCGGCGCGCCGTTGACCCGGAGCTGGTAGTGGCCGAGGCCGAGGATCGCGGCGGTGGCGGAGCGCAGCGGACCGTCGACGGTGAATTCGCGGCGGTAGACCGGGCACGGGCCGTCAGGGGCGCGGAAGGACCAGGGGGCGGTCGATGCCGGGCCGAGGGTCACGATCGCGCCGTCCGGCGAACTCCAGACCAGCGGCGGCCGCAGGCGCGTGCCGTCGGCCAGGCGAAGCTCGAGCGCCGCGAGCACGCCGGCGGGGTTGGTGGCGCCTGCCTGGCCGGAGTGGTTGACGGCCTCCAGCTCGAGCAGGTTGTCGCCGCTCCGTAGCGCCGCGCCGGCGGCCAGGGCGACCGGAGTGGACCACTCAGTGCTGCGGCCGAGCTCACGGCCGTTGAGGCGCACGCGGGCCTCGTTGTCGGCGGCGATCCACAGCACCGCTTCGGGCGGCGGCGGGCCTTCGAGCGCGAAGGAGGCCTGTAAGCGGACGGTCCCGATCGCCGCGCCCTGGAGGGTGGGGGCGGGATCGCCCGGAACGGCGACCCAGGTCCATCGCGCCTGTTCCAGCGGGTGGCCGGCGGCGGGCCAGCCGAGCCACCGGGCGGCGCCGAAGGCGTCCTCGGCGCTCCGGGAGGGGGTCGGGACGGCCTCGCCGGCGCCGCGGTGGGCCTGGCAGCCGAGCGAGAGGGTGGCGAGCAGGGTGGGCAGCAGGGGCAGCATTCCGGGCCTCCAGGCATCAGGGTTCGACGCGGCCGTCGTCGCGTTCGTCGGCGCGGCGCTCGCGCAGCAGGCGGAACATCTCCTTGAGGTCGCGGAAGCCGCCGATCGTGAACCAGATCATGATCGCGGTGCCGCTGAGCAGCACGAACCAGGTCCAGCCGCGCCAGAAGGACAGCCAGCTCTCGGGCGGGACGTCGACCGTCAGGTTGTAGACCGTGAAGGCGAGGAAGACCAGGGTCCACGCCAGCGGCCAGGCGATCGTGATCCAGGTCACCCACTGGTCGCGGCCGCTGAACTCGCGGTTGAAGCCGAGCTTGGTCAGCCAGGTGGACTTCTCGTGCTCCTCGACGCGGTCCTCGGCGACGGCGTAGGCGCCGCGGTGCAGCAGCTTGTCGAGGTCGAAGGGCCGGCGGCAGCTCAGCAGCGAGACGAGGACGTAGGTGCTGGCGGCGGCGGCGATGGCGACGAAGGTCAGCACCTGTCCGGTGAGCAGCTCGCTCCGGTGCATGGCGAGCAGCCAGCCGCCGACCGCGCCGAGGGAGCCGTCGGACTGGCGCTGGAGCAGGGCCTCGCCGATGAAGGCCTGCTTCATGATGATGCCGAATCCCGACAGGCTCATGCCGACGATCATCGCCGACCAGGCGCCGGCGGTCGTGCCGCGCTTCCAGTAGAGGCCGCCGATGATCGCCGACCCGGCGCCGCCGACGAAGATCGCCCCGGTCAGCGCCAGGAACATGGCGATGTACTGATTGGGCTCGTAGCTCAGCGAGAACCAGACCGCGAAGGCCGCCACGCCGAGGATCGCCGCCCGCAGCAGCCACAGGTGGGCGCGCTGGCCGAGCGGTCTCTTACGGAACGGCAGCACCACGTCCTGGATGAAGATCGCCGCCCACGAGTGCAGGTAGGTGTCGTTGGTGCTGATGAAGGCGCCGAGCATGGCGGCCGCCATCAGGCCGAGCATCCCGGCGGGCAGCAGCGCGAGGGTGCCGAGCGGGATCCGCGCCTCGGACTGCAGCGCGGCGGTCGGCTGCAGGTCGACGCCGGCCTGGACCACCGCGGCCGCGCCGGCGTAGGCCGGGTGGTGCATCAGGACGCGGATCGCCACCGGCAGCACCACGGTGATCAGCATCAGCACGCGGAAGCGCCAGCCGTTGAGGATGTTGGCCATGCGCGCCTCGTGCGGCGACTTGGCGGCGGCGTTGTAGCCCTGGTCGCCCTGCCAGGCGCGCATGCCGTAGAACAGCACCACCACGCTGATGACCCAGTACCAGACGTTGAATTGGGCTTCGCCGCCGAGGTCGAAGGGGTGGACCAGCGACTGGCCGGCAGGCGGCGCCACGCCGGACTCCGCGACCCATTGGCCCTGCCACACCTTGCCGAGCAGGACGTCCTCGAAGTGGCCCCAGGGGATCGTCAGCAGCAGGAAGGAGATCACCGCCAGGAAGACGATGTTCGAGAACACGCCCTGCAGGAAGTCGGTGACCATCACGGCGATCTGGCCGCCGAGGAACACGAACAGCAGCGCGATCGCCATCAGTCCGACCATCAGGGTCGTGAGCGTCGGCAGGCTGGCGAAGCCGAGGTCGAGGGTCTCCGGCAGGCCGCACAGGGCCATGAAGTAGCGCGCCGCCACCCCCGGGAAGATGCCGTAGTTGATGATCCCCGACAGGAAGGCGACCAGGCCGGCGAAGACCCGGAAGCGCTTCGAGTAGCGCTGCTCGAAGAACTGCGCCAGGGTCAGCGCGCGGGTCTGGCGGAAGCGGTAGATGACCCAGCCGCTGAGGGCGATCAGGATCATCGCCGGGCCCTCCAGCAGGCCCCACCAGATCGAGGTCCAGCCGACGTCGTAGTTCTGCTGGAAGTACCACACCAGGGTGATGACCCCGAGCTGGGCCATGTTGAAGGCCACCGAGATCAGGTAGCGGCCGGCGCAGCGGTTGGCGACCAGGAAGCCGGAGACGGTGCCGGCGTAGCGGC
>JACNJP010000297.1 GCA_014382465.1 Planctomycetota bacterium | reverse complement strand
GACCTTGTTCCTCACCAGCGGCCGGCGGGTCGAGGCCGACTTCTTCGCCGGCGCCGGCGAGTGCCGCTCGCTCGGCACCGACCGCTCGCGTCTGCCTCGCCTCCTGCGCCTGCTGCCGGCGATGCTGCGAGCGCGGCGCGAAGCCGCCCGCTTCCAGCCGCACCTGGTGGTCAGCCTCGGCGGCCTGACCGGCGTCGCGGCGCTGGCCGCCGGCCGCCGCCGGCCGCTGGTGCTGCTCGAGGGCAACCGCGTCATCGGCCGCGGCGTGCGCTTGTTGCGGCCCTGGGCCGACGCGGCGTTGACCCTGTTCCCGGAGCCGGCCGAGCAGCTGCCGGGCGGGCGCTGCGTCGGTCCGATCGGCCGCCGGGCCCTGGCGCCGCTAGAGCGAGCGGAGGCCTGCCGGCGCCTCGGCCTCGACCCGTCGCGGCCGGTGCTGCTGCTCACCGGCGGCTCGCAGGGGGCGATGGACCTCAACCGCCTGGTGGCCCGGCTGGCGCCGGAGCTGGCCGCCCGCGGGGTCCAGCTGCACGCCGCCGCCGGCGCCGGCAAGGTCGAGGAGCTGGCCCAGGCGGCGCGGGAGGCCGGGCTGACCGCGCTGGTCGCGGCCCACCACGCCGACATGGGAGCCGCCTACAGCGCCGCCGACCTGGCGCTGTGCCGCGGCGGCGCCGCCACCGTCGCCGAGCTGTGGCTGTTCCGCCTGCCGGCGGTGGGGGTGCCCTATCCCGGCCACGCCGACCGCCAGCAGGAGCACAACGCCCGCGCCCTGGAGCCCGGGGTCTGCGTCGAGCGCGACCTCGGGCTGGCTGCGGCGCGGCTGCTCGAGCTCCTCGACGCTCCGGTCCGGCGCCAGGAGATGCGGGATTCGCTGGCCTCCACGGCGCCGGCCGACGGGCTGGCCATGGCGGTCTCCCTGCTGGAGGAAATGGCCGCGCCGTTGGCGTAGGCTGAGGAGGATGAAGTCGCAGACCGTGGGAATCCGCCGCCCGCTCGACGCCCTCGCCCGGGGCGGGGCCTGCAGCGCCTACCTGGCCGGCGCCGGCGGCTGCGGCATGCGCGGACTGGCTTCCTTCCTGCTCGAATGCGGCTGGCAGGTGTGGGGCGCCGACCGCAAGGCCTTCTCTGCCGCCGACCCGCTGGTCCGGAGTGGCTTGGTCCCGCTCACGGAGCACGAGCCGCCGCCGCCGGTGACCCTGGCGGTGCGCTCGGTGGCGGTGCCGCCGTCCTCGCCGGCCTTCGCCGCCGCCCGCCGCGCCGGCCCGCGCGGACTGGTGTACTCGCAGCTGCTCGGCGAGATCAGCCGGCTGCGGCCGACCTTGGCGGTGGCCGGCTCCCACGGCAAGACCACCTGCACCGCCTGGATCGCCCACGGCCTGCGCTTGGCCGGCCGCGACCCCGGCTTCCTGGTCGGCGGCGAGGTGCCGCAGCTCGGCGCCTCGGCCCACTGGGGCGAGGACCGCCAGCCGCTGGTGGCCGAGTCCTGCGAGTTCGACCGCTCCTTCCACCAGCTCCGGCCGCGCTGGGCGGCGCTGGTGAACGTCGACGCCGAGCACCCCGACACCTACCCGGGCGGCCTGCCGGAGGTGATGGAGGCCTTCCGCCACTTCCTGGGGCTGCTGCCGGCCGACGGCCAGGTCTACGCCGGTCCCGAGGTGCCTTCGGAGCTCGCCGCGGCCACGACCGCCGAGTGGATCCAGGCCGAGGAATTGGACCCCGCGACCGAGGTCGGCCTGCCCGGCGCCCACAACCGCCGCAACGCCGCCCTGGTGGCGACGGTGCTGCGGGCGGCGGAGGTCCCCGAGCCGGTCATCGAGGAGGCCCTGCGGAGCTACCGCGGCGCCGCCCGCCGCCTCGAAGTGGTCGGCTGCTGCGGAGGCGCCACCGTGGTCAGCGACTACGCCCACCACCCGGTCGAGGTCGCGGCCACCCTGCAGGCCCTCGAGGAGCGCTATCCCGGCCGCCGCCGCCTGGTCGCCTTCCAGCCGCACCAGGCCCGCCGCTTCACCGAGTACCGCGAGGACTTCGTCGCCGCCCTCGACCGCGCCGACGCCCTGGTGCTGCTGCCGGTCTACCGCGCCCGCGACCCGGAAGACCTGCTGGCCGACGTCGCCGAGATCCGCCAGCCGCTGCTGGACCGGCGTCCGCGGCCGCTGCTGGCGGTCGCCGGCCTGGACGAGGCCGCCGCCATCCTGCGCCGTTGGATCGCGCCGGGGGACCTGGTGGTCTGCCTGGGCGCTGGAGACATCGATGCCTTCGCCCGCCGACTCGCTGACTGAACGCTTCGCCTGCCGCCGCGAGGTGCCGCTGGCGCGCTGGACCCCGCTCAAGATCGGCGGGCCGGCGGAGCTGTTCTTCGAGCCGGCGAAGCCCGAGCAGCTCCTCGAGCTCCTCGAGCTGCTCCATGCCCAGGGCTTGCCCTTCCGGATCCTCGGCGGCGGCGCCAACCTGCTGGCGCCGGACGGCGGCGTCCGCGGCGCCGTGATCCACACCGGCCAGATGCGGCGGCTGTTCCGCGACGGCGACGCGTGCCTGCGGGCCTGGCCGGGGGTGACCCTGCCGCAATTGGTGCGGACCGCCGGCGGACTGGGGCTGAGCGGCGTCGAGGATCTGATCGGGGTGCCCGGCCACCTCGGCGGCGCGCTGGCGATGAACGCCGGCGGCGGCGACTGGGGCATCTGGGACCAGGTGCGGGAGGTGACGCTGTGGCGCGCCGGCGAGGGCGCCGCCGACTTCCGCCCCGAGCAGGTCGGTCCGCGTTACCGCGACGGCAACCTGCGCGGCGCGGTGGTGCTCGAGGCCCTGCTGGCCTTCGAGCCCGGCCTGCCGGCGGCGGTCAAGGCGCGCGCCGAGGAGATCCTGCGGCGCAAGAACCTCAGCCAGCCGGTGACCTTGTCCTCGGCCGGCTGCGCCTTCAAGAACCCGCCCGGCGACAGCGCCGGCCGCCTGATCGACGCCGCCGGGCTCAAGGGCGCCCGCGAGGGCGGCGTGCTGGTCTCGGAGCGTCACGCCAATTTCCTGGTGAACCTGGGCGGGGCCCGCGCCGCCGACGTCGTCGCCCTGCTGGAGCGGATCGAGGCCACGGTGCGCCAGCGCTTCGGCGTCGAGCTGGAGCGCGAGCTGGTGGTCTGGCCGGAGCCGGGCGCCGCCGGCCCTGACGCCGGGGCCTAGGACGCCGCAGCCGCCGTCCGTAGCAGGTCGAGGAGCCGCGCACCCTGGACCGCGGTCGCCAGGAACCCCATCAGGCAGATGGCGGCGAGCGCCAGGAGCGGGACCGGATCCAGGCCGAGGCTCGTGGCCATCGAGAGGGCTTGGACCGCCAGGAAGGCCACCACCAATGAGACCAGCAAGCGGAGGGGGATGCGCGAGGCGCTGGCCGCCAGCGCGTCCCGTCCGGAGTTCTTCGCCAGGCGGGAGACGCCGCCGAGCAGGCAGGCGATGGTGGCGAAGGCCGCCGCGCTCTCCAGCAACGCCAGCAGGTCGTTGGCCGGGAGGGCGGACGAATCGTCGCCGGTCCGGGTCCACGCCTTGAAAAGCAGCCAGGCCAGGACGCACACCAGGTAGGGCCGGAACACGGCCTCGGCCCGGACCAGGAGCAGCGCGCTGCCCAGGAACAGCACGGGCGCGGCGAAGCTGAGCCCGATGAACACGGCTTTGACCGCGCTGCCCTGTTGCCCTAGCACCACGAACGCGACCACGAAGAAGGCCAGGGCGAGGAGGGGGCTGAGGCAGGCCCAGAACGCCAGCCGCAGGCCGGGCCGAAGAAAACGGGAGAGACGAGCGGATCGCATGTGGAATCCTGCGGTGGCTCAACGGGAGGGTGGAAATCCTCCCCCTAGGGTAACGAATTGCCGCGGCCGTGCCCGCCCCGCAGGCGGCGGGAGGGCGCTAAGCTCCCGGATCCCGCGCCGCCGCCGATCCGCCGCGCGGGCCCTCTGCCATGAAGAGCTCCCTCGGTTCCATCCTGATCCTCCTCGCCAGCCTGCTGGCGCTCTGGATGCTCGTCTTCGGCCGCGGCGGCGCCCCGCCGCCGGAGCAGGCCGGCTTCGGCGCCCGCCCGGTGGCGGTGACCCTGGCGCGGGTCGAGCTCGGCACCGTGGAGGAGACCGTCGAGCTCATCGGCGACGTCGTCACCGCCCGCCAGAGCCGGATCGGCTTCCGCCGCCCCGGCGAGGTGGTCGAGGTGCTGGTCGACCTGGGCGACGCGGTCAGCCGCGGCCAGGTGCTGGCCCGGCTCGAGCAGTCGGTGCTGCTCGAGGAGCAGGCGGCGGCCGGCGCCGCATTGGCGGTGGCGGTCGAGGACGCCGCCTTCGCCCAGCGCGAGGCGCGCCGCTCACGCGAGGTCGGCGACGACCTCATCTCCGAGGCCGAGCGCGACAGGAAGGACTACGAGGCGGCCGCCGCCGCCCTGCGGCAGGAGCAGCGCCAGGCCGAATTGCGCCGCATCGAGGCCGAGGTCGCCAACGGCCGCCTGGTGGCGCCCTTCGACGGCGTGGTGGTCGCGCGGCACCTCTCCGAGGGCAGCTACGCCGGCCTCGGCACGCCGGTCTTCGACCTCGTCGACCTCGGCCGGCGCGAGGCCCGCATCGAGGTCCCGGCGCTCTACGCCGCCGACCTGCCGGCCCACGCCCCGGTGAGCCTGCGCTGCGACGCCCTGTCCGGCCTCGACCTGCGGCTCCAGGTCGACCAGCTGGTGGCGGTCGCCGACCCGGCCTCGCGCAACTTCACCGCCGTGGTGCGGCTCGCCGACGGCGCCGACGGCGCCGGCCGCCTGCTGCCCGGCATGGTCGTGCGGGGGCGGCTGACCCGCCGGACGGCCGCCGGCCCCCTCGGGGTCCCCCCCGGCCTCCCGCGCCCGGCCGACGCCGGCCACCAGCTGATCCCCCTCGGGCCCCCCGGCGCGACGGGCTTGCCGGCCCCCCGCCCCGGGTCCCGGG
>JACNJP010000314.1 GCA_014382465.1 Planctomycetota bacterium | reverse complement strand
CTACTACTACTACTACTACTACTACTACTACTACTACTACTACTACCACTACCAGCCGCCGCCGGCGCTGCGCCGGGTGCCGAGCACCAGCTTGTCCTCGCGAACCATCAGACCCCCTCCGTCAGCACCTGCAGGTCGTGCAGCGACCAGATGCGCGGGTTCTTGACCCGGCGGTAGCCGTGCGCCTGGTAGCTGGCCTCGATCAGGCACTCGAGCCACGGCCGCAGCTCGGAGGGCTTGACGATCTCGTCGGTGTCGCGCTGGGAGGCGGCCGCATACGGATCCATGTCCCCCTCGATGCGCGCCTCGACCGCCGCCATGCCCTGCTCGATGGCCGCGCGCTCCGCGGGGTCGTCGCTGGCGATGGCGAAGTCGTCGTCGAGCTTGGTGTTGTAGGTGGCGATGGCGAGGGTGCGGCCCTCCATCACCGACTGGCGCGAGATCGGGGTCGAGAGCTGCAGCACCGGCTCGTAGGGCAGGCCGGCCATGGCGTAGTAGCCGGCGCCGCTGGCCTTGCGCAGCAGCACCGTGAACATCGGCGTGCGGTTGGTGCTGTTGGTGTAGATCAGGTTCGAGCCGTAGCCGAGCAGGCCGTGGGCCTCGGCCTCGGTGCCGATGTCGAAGCCGCTGATGTCCTGGAGCCACACGATCGGGATGCCGTCCGAGTCGCAGGCGCGCGAGAACTGGCTGATCTTGGCGATGCCCTCGCGGTAGAGGATGCCGCCCGGCTTGACCTTGCCGCGGTGCTCCGGGTCCGGCACCGGGCCCTGGACGTTGGCGATGAAGCCGCAGTAGAGGCCGTTGACGCGGCCGACGCCGGTCACCATCTCCTTGCCGCGGTGGGCCATCAGCTCCCAGAACAGCGAGCGGTCGACCAGCCGCGCGATCACCTGGCGGACGTCGTAGTAGGTGCGGTGGTCGGGCGGGAACAGGGTGTCGAGCTCGGCCGCCGGGAACCGTGGCGCGGCGGGATCGACGCCGCCGCGGCGGTAGGCGCAGCCGCTCGACTGCATGCTGGCGACCTCGCGGCGGATGGCGGCGATGCAGGCGTCGTCGTCCGGCACGCGCTGGTCGGCGCAGGCCGACTGGTGGACGTGGACCTCGGGGCCGCCGATGCCCAGGCTGGTGAGCTTCTGCGACTTGGCGCCCTTGATCAGCGCCGCGCCGGCGATGACCATGTAGGCCTGCTCGGTCATGTAGACCCGGTCGCTGATGATCGGCATGTAGCCGCCGCCGGCGATGCAGTCGCCGAACACACCCGCCACCTGCGGCACGCCGGCGGCCGACAGCAGCGAGTTCTTCTTGAAGATGTGGCCGGCGCCGAAGCGACCCGGGAAGCTGCGCGACTGCTCGGGCAGGAACAGGCCGCTGCAGTCGACCAGGTAGAGCACCGGCAGCCGCAGCGACAGCCCGAGCTCCTGGGCGCGCTCGATCTTCTCCGGCGTCTGCGGCCACCACGAGCCGCTGGCGACGGTGTTGTCGTTGGCGATCACCACCACCCAGCGGCCCTCCACCCGCGTCAGCACCGTGACCACGCCGGCGCCGGGGGAGCGCAGCAGCCGCCCGGCCTGGTCGAACTCGCGGCCCCAGTTGACGAAGCTGCCGACCGGGTGGACCGGCGCGCCCTCGTCCTTGAGCGCCTCGACCCGCTCCCAGGCGGTCATCTTGCCCTTGGCGTGGACCCGCTCGGCGTACTTCTCGCCCCAGCCGGCGCGGATCTCGGCGCGGCGGGCGTCGAGCTCGGCGCCCTTGGCGGCCAGGAACTCGCCGTTGCGCCGGACCTCGTCTGCTTCGAGGAAGCGGTCCCGCGGGCCGCCGATGGGGTGGAGGGGGACGAAGGCCATGCCGAGCCGGCAATGTAGCCGCGCGCGGGGGGTGTCCGGCGGCGGTAGATTCCAGGGCCGCAGCGCTTTTCGACCCGCTCGCTACATGGCCTCAGCCTTCGCCCACGCTTTCGTCGCCATCGCGCTCGCGCCCGGGCTGGCCCCTCGCCTGCGCCGCAAGCGCGTGGTCCAGCTCGGCGCCGCCTGCTCGATCCTGCCGGACCTGGACGTACTCGGCTTCGAGCTGGGCATCCCCTACGGCCACCCGCTCGGCCACCGCGGCCTGACCCACGCCCCCTTCTTCGCCGCGGCGCTGGCGGTGGTGCTGGTGGCGGCGCTGTTCCGGCACCCGCGCTGGCGCGAGGCGCGCCCGCTGCTGTTCCTCTACCTGTTCATCTGCACCGCCTCCCATGGGCTGCTCGACGCCATGACCGACGGCGGCCTGGGCGTCGCCTTCCTGCTGCCCTTCGATGCTGGAAGGTACTTCCTGCCTTGGACCCCGGTGGAGGTCTCGCCGCTCTCGGCCGGGGCATTCTTCTCGGCGCGCGGGCTGGTGATCCTTGGCAGTGAGGCGGTCTGGATCGGTTTGCCGGCCGCTCTGCTCGGCGCGCTGCTGCTGTTCCTGCGGCGCCGCTTCGCCCCGCCGCGGAGCGGAGGACTGGAAGGTGGCGGTTGAGCTCCCGGCCGTCCCGGGCAGCTACCTGCTGTGGCTGGAGTTGGCGGCGCCGACGGAACTCATGGTCGGCCGGCTCGGCCGCTTCCGGCTGCCGGCCGGCCACTACGGCTACTGCGGCAGCGCTTGTGGGCCGGGCGGCCTCGCCGCGCGGGTCGGTCGTCACCTGCGCGGGGGCGGCGCCCGCCACTGGCACGTCGACCACCTGCGCGCCGCCGCGCCGGTGCGCGAGGTCTGGTGGAGCCTCGGCGCGGTCCCGGATGAACACCAGTTCGCGGCCGCCCTGGCCTCCGGGCGCGGCGTCGCGGTCGGCGTGCCGCGCTTCGGCGCCTCGGACTGCCGCTGCCCGAGCCACCTCTACCATTCCGCCCGCCGGCCGTCCCTGGCCGCCTTCCGCCGCCGGCTGGCCGCCGCCGGGGCGGCGCCCGCCCGGCTCCACCGCTACTTACCCTTGGAGAAACCGACATGACGAAGACTCTCGCCCTCCTGCTCCCGCTCCTGGCCTGCGCCGCTTGCGCCGGCCCGCGCTCGATTGCCTGGGACGGTCCCGACGGAGAAACCGCGGCAGCCGAGCTGATGGCCGCCGACCGCGCCTTCGCGGCCGACGCCGCGGCCGACGGCCTCGACGGCTGGATGCGTTGGTTCGCCGAGGACGCCGCCCGCCTGGACCTGCCGGTAACCCTCGTGGCCGGCGAGGTGTCGCCGTTGGGGGTGGTGCGCCAACTCGCGGCGATCCGGGCCCACGACGCCCCGGTCTTCGCCTCGCCAGAGCTTCGGCTCGACTGGGAGCCCTCGGACGCCGGCGTCTTCGCCGACGGCCGCTACGGCTTCACGGTCGGTCGCTGGAGGATTCAGCAGCTCGTCGGCGACCAGGGGCCGACCCTGCCCGGCGGCTGGTACCTGACCTGGTGGCGCTGGGAGGACGGCGGCTGGAGGGTCGTGCTGGACACCGGCGGCCCCGACCCGGCGGCGCCGGTCAGCGGCTCCTAGGATGCCGCCATGGGCGATTGCTGCGGTCCCTCTCCTTTCGGCGATCACGTCGACCGCCGCGCCTTCCTGAAGCGGAGCGGCGCGGGTCTGGCCGGCGCGGCTGCGGCCGGCTTGGGCGGCCCGCTGGCGGCGGGCCTGGTGGTCGGCGACCACCACGTGCCGGAGGACAAGGGCCTCACGCCGGCCGATTTCGCCGCGCTGCGCCAACGGGGCGAACCGACCTGGTACTCGGGCGACGAGCTCGACACCATCGGCATGCCGGTCGGCGGCATCTGCGCCGGCCAGCTCTACCTGCTCGGCGACGGCCGGCTGGGCTGCTGGGACCTGTTCAACGAGGAGGCCAACAGCGGTTACGGCCAGGTGAACTACCAAGCCGGCCGCAGCGCCGAGACCGCCGTCCGCGGGGTGTCTCGGCTCGAGCCCTTCCCGGCGCCCGGGCAGGGCTTCCGCCTGCGCTGGCAGGAAGTGGACGGCACCTGGGGCGAGCGGCCGCTCGACCGCGGCGGCTTCCCCGGCGTGCGCTTCCGCGGCGAGTACCCGCTCGGCTGGGTCGAGTACCGCGACGCCGAGGTGCCGGTCGAGGCCAGCTTGACCGCCTTCTCGCCGTTCGCGCCCCTCGCCACCGAGGACTCCTCGCTGCCGGCCACGGTGCTGCGCTGGACCCTGCGCAACCCCGGCGAGCGCGCGGTGGCGGTCGAGCTCGCCGGCTGGCTCGAGAACCCGGTGGCCCGGCGCAGCGCCGCCGACGGCGAGGCCGAGCGCTTCGAGCTGGTCGCCTCCTTCCCGGGCGGCCTCGGCCTGCGCTACCGTGCCCGGCCGGTCGCCGGCGACGCCCCGGCGCCGCTGCTCTTCGCCGGCTTCGACGGCGACGGCTATCCGCCGGGCTGGACCGTCGAGGGCGAAGCCTTCGGCGACGGACCGGCGCGCGGCACGCTGCCCCGCCAGCAGACGGTGAGCGGCTTCGACGGCCCCGGGCTGGTCAACAGCTTCCTCGGCGGCGACGACGACCTGCAAGGACGCCTGCTGTCGCCCGAGTTCCGCGTCGAGCACCCCTGGATCAGCTTCCTGGTCGGCGGCGGCGCCCACGAAGGCCGCACCGAGCTGCGGCTGATGGTCGACGGCGAGGCCGTGCGCCGCGCCCGCGGCCGCAACGACGAGCGCCTCGAGCAGCACAACTGGGACGTCCAGGACCTCCAGGGCCGCACCGCCCGGATCGAGATCGTCGACCGCGAGTCCGGCGGCTGGGGCCACATCAACGTCGACCGCATCGAGTTCGGCGCCGCGCCGCGGCCGCGCTGGTCCGGCCCCTTCGAGGAGCTGCCCGATTACGGCGAGCTGTGCCTGGCGCGGCTGTTCGCGGCGGGGGGGGGGGGGGCGGAGGAAGGGACCCGCGCCTCCCGCCCCACCCCCCCCCCCCCCCCGCGCCCCCGCGCCCCCCGGGGGGGGCCGC
>JACNJP010000509.1 GCA_014382465.1 Planctomycetota bacterium | reverse complement strand
GCGTTTTCGCTCCGCCGCCGTGGCCCAGCCCCCCCTCCAGCCCCACCTCCGTGCGGTCCCGCAGCACGACCAATCCGCCCTGGTCGCCGGGCGGCGTGCCGCCGAGAGCGTTCAGCGGGCCCTGCTGCCGCCGCACCCGCTGGCCCGCCACGCTGACGATGACGTCGCCGAGGTAGGTGCGGCCGTCGGCGGCGCCGGGCGGCGGATGGAGCCCGCGGCGCGCGGGGGGGGCGCGGGCAAGGACCTGGGACACCACCCGCGCGCCGATGCGGTGGGCGGCGGCGATCTGGTCGTCGCGCATGGTGATGCAGGGCGCCGCGCGCGGCGGCGGGCCGGTGCGGACGATCTCGGGCGCGATCCGGTTGACGGTGTCCACCGGCACCGCGAAGCCGATGCCGCCGTTGTGGCCGGTGCTGCTCTGGATGGCGGTGTTCACCCCGATCAGCCGGCCGGCGCTGTCGAGCAGCGGCCCGCCCGAGTTGCCTGGGTTGATCGCGGCGTCGGTCTGGATCACCCCGCGGATCGGGTTGCCGGCGACGCCGAGGATCTCGCGCCCGAGGCCGGAGATGACGCCGGTCGTCAGGGTGTGGTCGAGGCCGAAGGGGTTGCCGATGGCGTAGACCTTCTGGCCGACCGCCAGGCCGTCGCTCTCGCCGAGCGGCAGCGCCGGAAGCGCGCCGGCGCCGTCGATCTTGAGCACGGCGAGGTCGGCGGAGGGGTCCGAGCCGACCAGGCGGGCCTCGAATTCGCGGCTGTCCGCGAAGCTGACGTAGGCGGAGCTGGCGCCGCGGATGACGTGGAAGTTGGTGACGACGTAGCCCCGCTGGTCCCAGACGAAGCCGCTGCCCTGTCCCTGCGGCGACTCCACAACCCGCCGGCTCCAGGGGTTGCGCCGCAGCTCGGTGGTGCGGATGTTGGCGACCGCCGGGGCCGCCGCCTGGAACAGCGCGATGGTCGAGGACTCGTCGCCGGCGAGCTCGCCGCGGGCCGCAACCACGTGCGGCTGGGCCTCCGGATCCAGCAGCGGCAGCGGGCCGAACAGGCCTGCGCGCCAGCCCGCGACCAGCGCCAGGGCCAGGGCGGCGACCGCGATCAGGGATGCCAGCCTGGAGGGCCACGCGGGCGGCAGTCGGTCGTCGGGCTCCATCACGGAGCGAGTCTACGCGGCTTCGGCGCCGGCGTTGGCGCGGCCCGTCGTCCTGCTCAGGCGCGCTGACCGAGCAGCATCGCCCCGGCCTCGAGCACCAGCCGCCGGCGCCGCGCCGCCGACAGCAGGCCGAGCTCGCGGCCGATGTTGGAGACCGTGCCCAGGCCGACGATGGCCCAGGCCGCCAGCGCCGCGTCCGGGCCGGTCGCCGCGCCTGGTCCGCCGCGGTGGCGCTCCACCTGGCGTTGGACGAAGCGCTGGAAGCGGCCGTAGAGCCGCTTCAAGGCCGCGGCGATCTCCGGGTCATCGGTCTCCGAGAGCCCGGCGAACACGATCCGGTAGAGGCCGTGCTCGCCGTGGTGGGTCGACTCGTACTCGAGGATCCGCTCGGCCGGACTGGCGGCCGATCCCTCCTGGACGAGCAGCGCCGCCCAGGCCGCCTCGGAGGCCTGGTAGACGTGGTCGAGCGAGGCGATGAACATCGCCCGCTTGTCGGACCACAGGCGGTAGAGGATGTTCTCCTGCACCCCGCAGCGCTCGGCCAGCACCGCGGTGGTGGCGCGGCGGTAGCCGAGCTCGGCGAAGGCGCGGGTGAGCAGCGGCGCGAATTCGCGGCGGCGTTGCGAGCTCGTGTCCGGGCGCGGCATGCCGCGAGCCTAGTGCTCGTGGCTGAGCTGGTCCAGCGGCAGCGGATCGGTGACCACGATCTGCCGCACGCTCTCGAGGGTCTCCTCGTCCGGATCGAAGGCCTGGACCAGGCGGTCGGTCAGATCGACCAAGCGGGCCCCGGGACGCGTGTAGTCCAGGCTCCACTTCGAGACGATGACGTCGACGCCGGCCTCGGCGGCGATCCCGGCGAGCTGGTCCTCGAGCATCGCCAGGACTTCCGGCGCCGGCGCGGCGCAGAAGACCTGCCGGTGGGCGACCTCCTGCCGCGCTTCCATCCGCTGCCCGATGGCCTTGATGTGCTCCTCGTCGCCTTCGGACTGGGCCTTCCCCATCTCTTCGCGGACCAGGGCGATCTCGGCCTCGAAGCGCGCCGAGCGCATGTAGGAGAGGACCACGGCGCGCGAGTCGAAGCTGCCGAGGACGACCGTCGGCTTGGCCGCGGCAGCGCCGAGGTCCTGGACGACGGAGGATGCCACCGGGGCCGAGGCGCCGAGGACCAGGAGGCCGAGGAACGCTGCGAACTTGATCATGTGATTCTCCGATGTTCGCCGCCAGCGAGGGCTGCCGGCTCGTGGCAGGTATTGTAAGTGTTTACTTCCTCTTTGTCGAAGCAGGTGCCGGGAGGCTCTTCCGACCGAGAAGGCTCACTCCGCCTTCGCCAGCAGGATCCGGACCAGGTGCTCCCCGAGGGCCGACGGCAGCTCCACCCGCCCGCCCTCGGCGAACTGGCCCCAGTCGTTGCCGGAGAAGTCGGTGATCGCGGCCACCCGGACGCCGTCGGGGAATTGCAGCCGCAGGGGCTCGCGCGCCGGCCAGTCGGCCAGCAGCTCCACCGGGAGGCCGTCGATCCAGGCGAATTCGAGCGAGCAGCCGCCCCGGGCGCGCAGCCCGCGCACCCGGCCGCTGGTCCAGGCCGGCGGCAGCGCCGGCAGGATCCGGATCAGGTGCCCCGGCTCGCTGCCGTCGCTGGCGACCCGCTCGTGGCTCTGCATCAGCGCCTCGGCGATGCCGGCAGTGCCGCCGAAGTTGCCGTCGATCTGGAACGGCGGGTGGTTGTCGAACAGGTTCGGCAGGGTCGACTTGGCGAGCAGGGCGCGCAGGTTGCTCTCGACCTCGGCGCCCTCGCCGAGGCGCGCCCAGAAGTTGATCATCCAGGCCCGCGACCAGCCAGTGTGGCCGCCGCCGTGGGCGAGCCGGTATTCGAGCGAGGCGCGCGCCGCCGCCACCAGCTCCGGAGCGCTCTGGCGCGTGAACTGGCGCCCCGGATGCAGCCCAAAGAGGTGCGACATGTGGCGGTGGCCGGGCTCGGCCTCGCCGTAGGGCAGCGCCCACTCGAGCAGCCGGCCGTCCTCGCCGATCTGGGGGCCGAGCAGCCGCTCGCGGGCGGCCGCGACCGACTTCACCACCGGGTCCTGCGCCTCCCCGAGGACCGCCGCCGCTTCGAGCAGGTTGGTGAACAGGTCCCAGATCACCTGCTGGTCCATCGACGCCCCCATCGAGGTGTCGGCGCGTTGGCCGTCGGGGGTGATGAAGGTGTTCTCGGGACTCGACGACGGCCCGCTGACGAGCTTGCCGGAGGCCGGGTCCTCCACCAGGTAGTCGAGGAAGAACTCGGCGGCGCCGCGCATCGCCGGCCAGGCGCGATCCCGGAGGAACAGCTCGTCGCCGGTGTAGAGGTAGTGCTCCCAGGCGTGGCGCGTGCACCAGGCGCCGCCTACCGGCCACAGGCCCCACACCGTGCGCCCGATCGGCACGCTGAACCACCAGGCGTCGGTGGTGTGGTGCGCCACCCAGCCCTTGGCGCCGTAGAGCTTCTCGGCGGTGACCGCGCCGCGGCGGCGGATGCCGTCGAGCATCTCGAAGAAGGGCAGGGGGAACTCGGCGAGGTCGGTGACCTCCGCCGGCCAGTAGTTCATCTGCAGGTTGATGTTGATGTGGTAGTCGGCGTTCCACGGCGCCTCGAGGTGCTCGCTCCACAGCCCCTGCAGGTTGGCCGGAAGCGCCCCCGGCCGCGACGAGGCGATCAGCAGGTAGCGCCCGTAGTGGAAGTAGAGCGCCAGCAGCGTCGGGTCCTGGCCGCCGGCGGCAAAGGCGCGCAGGCGCTCGTCGGTGGGAAGAGCCGCGAAATCGCCCGGCGGAAGCTCGAGCCGGCAGCGCTCGAAGGGACGGGAATGTGCCTCCACCGCCCGCGCCCGGAGCGCGGCCGCGTCCTTGTTCCAGATCGCCAGCTCCAGCTCGGCCTCCGCCTGGGCCATCGGATCGGCTTCGCCCCGGTAATCGGTGCGGGCGGCCAGCACCAGCCGCAGCTCGTCGGCGCCCGCCACCCGCAGCGCGCCCGCTCCGCCCTCCACGGGCAGCACCTCGCCGCCGGTCGGGATCAGCTCCAGCACCGACGCGAAGCGCACCCCGGCGTGCTGGCCGTTGACCGCCCGGCCGTGCATGCGGATCCGGCGGGCCCCGGCGTCGGCGGAGAGGCCGCCTTCGGGCAGCGCCTCCCGCCCCAGGCTCACCTCGACCTCGATCGCCCCCGGCTGATCGGCGAAATAATGGGCCACCAGCACCTGGTCCACCGCCGAGGCGTAGACCTCGCGGGTGAAGTTCACCCCGCCCGCGCTCCAGCGGGTGGTGGCGACGCCGCTCGCGAGGTCGAGCGACCGCGAGTAGCCGGTCACCTCCGCCGGCGCCGGCGTCGCCAGCGTGAGCTCTCCGAGGGTCTGGTAGCTGCGGATCAGGCGCTCGCTCATGAACTCCTCCTGCATGAGCCGCTGCCCTTCCTGGACCTTGCCGGCGAAGAACAGCTCCCGCGCCCGCGCCAGCTCCGCCGGCCCGCCGCCGGCCTCGCGCTCGAACGGCGCGCCGGCCCACACCGAATCCTCATTGAGCTGCAGGATCTCCTCCTCCACTCCGCCGTAGACCATCGCCCCGAGCCGGCCGTTGCCGACCGGCAGCGCCTCGGTCCACACCGAGGCCGGCTGCCGGTACCACAGCATCGTCGAACCGTCCTGATCCTGGAAGGCCACCCTCCCCTGAGGCAGCAGTGCGAGGGCAGCAGCGCAGAGCAACATGTCTGGATTCTCGCCCTTCGTCAGCCTGCCGTCACCCCTTCCGAAGCGGGCTTTCCGGATCACTCGACATTTGGTGCACATTCTGCAC
>JACNJP010000564.1:3469-4993 GCA_014382465.1 Planctomycetota bacterium | reverse complement strand
AGCATCCCCCGCTGCACGTTCTGGGACAGCTCCTCGGAGTACCGCTCGGCCAGCCACGCCAGGATCGGCCGGATCAGCTTGCGCATGGAGCGATCGCCGACCTCGTGCTCCGTCAGCGAGACGATGTCGATGTCGGCTTCGTCGAGGGTGGCGATGGCGCGCAGGCAGTCGAACATGTTGCGGGCGATCCGCGAGAAGGCCCAGACGTACAGGCGCTCGATCCGCTCGACGCCGTCCGTTCCGCGGCGGCGGACAGCCTCCTGCTGAGCCTCGGCGCACCGGATGAGCCGCTGGTAGCTCTTCCTGCGCTTGGTGGACCGTCCGCTGATCCCCTCGTCGATGAACCAGTTCTCGGGCGGAATGACGACTCCGTCACGGGCGGCGCGGCGCTCGATCTCGGCGCGCTGCTGGTCGATGGACTTGTCCTGCTTGATGTCGCTGCACCGCAGGTAGGCGGCTCCGAGGATGGGCATGGGCTGGCCTCCGATGGCTGGTTGGACCAAGTTGACGTAACTATCTGGTCTACGCGACCGCCTTGGACAAGGCCGCTTCCAGATCGCCGAGGGTGAGGCAGGACGCCCAGGCGTGCAGCGACGGGGAGCCGGTCTGCGAGATGCGTCGGCCGACCTCGGGGACGCGCGGCCCGCGGGTCTTCGTGGCCCGGCGGACGACCCGGAGCATGGTCTGCAACGACTCCGCTTCGACGGGGTGGAGGTGGGGCCGTGCCCGCTCGACGATGGCGCGCAGGCCGCCGTCGAAGTCGCCGTCGTTGGCGGCCACTGCGAGCGGCTCCTGGTGCAGCGCGGGAATGCAGAGCCGCAGGGTCGGGACGGGGGCCACGAAGAGGGTGCCGTCTGGACGCATCCCCTTCGGCCCGAGGAGCTCGACCCAGGAGAGCCCCGCTGGACCCCGGAACGTGGCGATCAGGGCGTGGCCGGTCCGCACGTCCAGTCGGAGCAGGTCGAGGGCGGCGTCGGTGAGGTTCGGGGCAGCGTTGGCGGCAGTCATGGGCATCTCCGTCGAGCGGGGGAACGCCCTGTCGCACGGCGACCGCTCGGGTATAATCTACCCATCCAGCCTTGATTCACGCAAGCCCGTGTGGGTAGATTCCACTCAGGAACGCGAGGACGCCCCGATGACCATCCCGAACGCCGTCGACCTCTCCAGCATCATCGGCCGCATCGTCGCCGCGCTCCGGCAGGAGCAGGGCGCGTCACAGGCCACGCTGGCGGGGCGCATGAGCTGGGACCGCAGCCTCCTCTCCCGCATCGAGGCGGGCCGGAACACCGCGAACATCGACAACCTGTTCGAGCTGGAGGAGGTGTTCATGGCCGACGGGCTGATCGAGGGCCACGGCGACCTGCTGGCGCTGTGCAGCCGCGTGGTCCACGAAGCGAAGCGGAGGGGGCTTCGGCCAGTTGTCGGACGCACCGAGAAGCCGGAAGGCGAGGAGAGCGTCGAGACGGCGACGCTTGATCGAATCGTCGCCCGCATCGTCGATGACTGGCTCGTCGCCCTGCGCGC
>JACNJP010000564.1:0-3258 GCA_014382465.1 Planctomycetota bacterium | reverse complement strand
CTCGCCGCCGCGATGGAGCAGGACGGGACGGGCGAGCTGGCGCAGGCCCAGCGCGAGGCGTGGGTGGCGGTCAGCGAGGAGGCGATGGAGCTGAAGGCTCGCCGGGAGCGGCGCGAGCGCCGGGAGGCAGCCGAACGCCGGGCCGCGATGCAGGCGCAGCGGGAGGCCGAGGAGCGGGCGGCGCGCGAGGAGGCCGCCAGGGTCGAGGCGGAGCGCCGAGCGGCCCGTCAGGCAGCGGAGGCCCGCGAGCAGGCCCGCGCCGAGGCCGAGCGCCGGGAACGCGCCTGGCGGGAGGAGGAGGCCCGCCGGGAGGCGATGCGACGGCGAGCCGAGGAGCGGCGGCGCATGGAAGCCGAGGAGCGACGAGCGGAGGAGCGGAGGCGGGCGCGGGAGGAGAGCCGGGCTGAGGAGCGGCGACGTGCCGACGAGGGGCAGCGGGCCGAGCAGCTCCGCGCCCAGGAGGAGGAACGCCGCAAGGAGGAGGAGCGCCGCGCCGAAGGGCAAGAACGGCGGGCCGAGGAGGAGGCGTTCCGGGCTGAGCAGGAGGCACTCCGGGCGACTGAGGACCGCCAGCTGGAGGCCGAGCGGCTCCAGGCCGCCGACCGGCATCGGGCGGACCACGCACGCCAGCGCCGACCAGTCGATGTCCCGTCTACGGCCACGGTGGAGGCTCGAACGGACAGCGCTGCGGACCTCCGCGCGCCCGCCGGCGGGGCGAACGACTCGGGGCCACCGCACGAGCGTCACCAAGAAGGGGGACCGAAACGGTTCCCCTCTGCGGACCGTCGCCCGCTCACCGGAGCCGAGCTTGCTCGCTGGCGGTCGCGCCTCGACTTGACGCAGCAGGCCGCCGCTGACCGGCTCGGGGTACGGCAGGGCACCGTCTCGAAGGCCGAGAGCCGGGCCGACGCGCCCCTCGGCCCATCACTGCGAGAGGCGCTCGCCGACGCACTCAGGGAAGAGCGCCGATCTGCGTAGCGCCCGGTCGACATCTCGCAGGACCCCACGGCTTGCAGGTAGCGAGAGGACATTCGCCCCGTTGATCGCGAGGGCGGACGGTGCGAGCCAGCTCCCCGTCGCCGCCCCGAGACTCTCCAGCGCCCCCGAGCCGGAATATTCCGCTGGAATATCGACGATATTCTGGAATGTCCCCCGCCGTGGCAGCACGGAATATTCCAGGTGCGGCCCGCTCGGAGCCGACGTTTGCCGCGCCCTCCGAGGACCGCGGGGGCTTGCCAGCACGGCCGTCGACCCAGCCGGGCTCGCTCCGCTGGGTGGCGGGTGGCACGTTGAGGCGCGTTCCCGGGGTACTTCCCTGATCTGGAAGACACCCCGCATGGTGCCCAGAGGGTATCGGGGGGTCTTGCCGATCTCCCCAAGTACCCCGAACACGCGCCACGAAGCGCCACCCGCCACCCGGCGGGGGGTTGCGGGGGGATGCGGCACACCCTGATCTTCTTCGCGTAGCTCCCCCCAGGGATCTGCTCGAGTCCCGCGCGGCCCGAACTGTCCGGCCTGTCGTCCGGCCCCGGACACTCGCCGGACACCTGCCGGACACCGCAACTGCCCACAATGGCCCGCATGCATCGATCGGGACCTGGCACGGGCCGAGCAGCGCTCCGCCGTCATCGAACGGGATCGCTCCACCGGCCAGCGCTGCCTCCCAGCCCTGCCCCCACCCGGCTACCGCCGCCGTCGCCCGGAGACGACAGACCTCTACGAGGCGCTGCGCCTGCACCTGTCCACGTGGCTGGAGGCGCTCGATGGCGCCGGTGACGAGCTGCCGGCGCACGTCCGCGCCGAGGTGGACCGGTTCCTGGCTTGCGGGGTGCTGGCGCACGGGTTCGTCCGGGTTCGCTGCCCGCGGTGTCGCGACGACCTGGTGGTGGCGTACTCGTGCAAGGGTCGCGGCTTCTGTCCGAGCTGCGGGGGGCGGCAGATGGCGGACCGGGCGGCGCGGTGGGTGGACAGCCTGCTGCCGGCGGTGGCCTGGCGGCAGTGGGTGTTGACGCTGCCCTGGCAGCTGCGGCTCCGCGCCGCCTGGCGACCGACCGTGGTGACGGCGGTGTTGGATCGCTTCGTCGCCTCGGTGCGGGTCGAGCTGCGCCGGGAGCTCCGGCGCCGGGGTGTCCGAGGCGGGGAGCTCGCCGCCGTCACCGCGGTGCAGCGCTTCGGCTCGGCGTTGAACCTCAATGTGCACCTGCACGTCCTGGTGGCGGACGGCCTGTGGGTGGAGGGACCCCATGGCGTGCATCCACGCTTCGTGCCCGTTCGGGTGACGGACGCGACGGTCGAGCGGGTGGTGGCGCGGACCTGGCGGTCGGTGGAGCGGTGGTTGCTGAGGGAGGGGCTGGTCGAGCCGGACCGCTTCGACGAGGACGCCGACCCCGAGGACGCGACCCAGCTCAAGCTCTGGCACGCCTCAGCGAACCTGTCGGCGGCGACGGGCGAACGCGCCGGGAAGCCCATCCGTCGGGAGCGGGCGCCCCGGCCGGCCAGACCTCGGCACGAGCCCGCGACCCGCAGGCGCCGCCCCCTGCAAGCGCGGTTCGGGGGATTCGACCTGCACGCCGCCCGGCGGGTGGGCCGCGACGACCGCACGGCGCTCGAGCGCCTCTGCCGCTACCTGCTGCGCCCGCCGCTGGCGGTCCGACGGCTGACCCGGCTCGACGATGGCCGCTACCGCTACGCGCTCAAGGCGCCCTGGTCGGACGGCACGACCGCGCTGCTCCTGGAGCCCTTCGAGCTGATCGAGCGCCTGGTGGCGCTGGTCCCTCCCCCCAAGGCGAATCTGGTCCGCTACCACGGCGTCCTGGCGCCGAATCACCGGTGGCGTCGCGCGGTCTCACCGCCGCGCCGCGCCGATGGTCGATCGTGGCACCGCCCCGAGCTCCCGGCGGCGGACAAGCCGCGGGTGCCCTGGGCGGAGCTGCTCCGCCGGACCTTCCTCATCGACGTGCTGAAGTGCGAGCGCTGCGGAGCCCGTCGCCAGGTTCTCTGGCCCGCGGTGCCGCCCGGGCCGATCGCGCGAGAGCTCCTCGCCCACCTCGGCCTGGATGCGGCGCCGCCCGAGCTGGCGCCGGCGCGAGGGCCGCCGTGGGAGGAGTCGTGGGCGTCGTAGAGGCGCTCGGGCCACGAGCCGTCGACAAGCCCCAGCACGGCGACCGCGAGCGGTCGTTCGAGGGCAGGGGTGCGCCTGAAGGCCGAGAATTCACTCGCCCGCCTGTCGAGCGTGTGGTCAGCTGTGGCCGTGATGGC
>JACNJP010000508.1 GCA_014382465.1 Planctomycetota bacterium | reverse complement strand
CCGCTCCGGTGGGCTGGCCGGCCGGATCGGCGAAGACCACCAGCAGCACGGCGAGGAAGGCGAGCAGGGCCAGGAAAGGCGAGAGGCGCTTCATTCCGTCCTCCGATGGGCCGGCAGCAGGAGGAGCCGGCGGAGCCGGGACCTCGGGGAGGTGGCGGAGCGCGGCAGGGGGACCGCCTGAGGATTCTATAACGCAGCCGACGGCCCGCCGGTTCGCCTCCCCGGCTACCTCTGGAGCGGCAGCAGAGGCCTCGCGAGATCCCAGATGACCGCACCTCGCTTGCCGCCGACGATGCATGACACCTCTGCCAGGCTCAGGTCGGGCCTCGTTCGGACGCATTCCTGCACCGCGGCAGTCGCGGCGGTCCCGTCCCCTCGAGCGAGGTGAACCACCGCAAGGGCCAAGCGAGGCAGGGAATTCCGGTCGCCTTCCATGCAGGCGTGCTCTGCCGCCTCCAGGGCATCGTCGAGCCTGCCCAGCGCCAGTTGTCCGAGCGCCAATGCCGTCCCCCACACGGAGCACCGGCTGTCGGCGGGGCTGCAAGCGATCCCTTCCGAGAGGGACACGACCGCCGCCTCGAAATCCCCCTTGGTCATCAAGGCTGCCCCGAGCGCTGTCTTCGCCTGCCCGTTCTGGGGCTCGAGCTCGATCGCCTTCCTCAAGATCAAGACGGCGCGATCCACCTGGCCGACATCCACCAAGGAGCAGCCGACCAGACCGAGGACGGTGGAGTCCTGGCTCTCCAGCTCCAAGGCCCGCTCCGCCGAAGCCAGGGCCTCCGGAACGACGGCGTCGCTGTCTCGCAGGATCCCGACGCGGTGGCCCAGCGCCTTCAACATGGCGAGGTAGGCGTGGGACAAGGCCAGGTCCGGCTCCTGCGCGATCGCCGCCTCGATCAGCCCGGTCGCCTCGAGGAAGGTGCTGCGTCGCCACCCCTTCAGCGACAGGAGGCCGATCGCCCGCAGGAGCTTCTCCCTGGCGCCGGGGTCGCCGGGGACGGACTTCAGTTCCTCGACCATGACCTGCATCAGGCTGGGCTCGAGCCGACGGATCACCTCATGGAGCAGGGCCTCGGCGGCACCGTCGCCGGTCGGAACCCGGAACTGCCGGGCCCAGACATCGAATCCGTGCAGGGTCTCGGTCAGGGTCAGGTCGGCGGTCAGGGAATCGCCGGACTGCTGCAGGCAGAGGTCGAGGACCAGGGTCATCCCGAGCTTGCTCCGGAAATCGCGCGGATCGGTCCACAGGTCAGCCTGCTCGAAGGACGAGGCGACGCGCAGCAAGGGGATGCGGTTCAGGAACGATCTCATCCGGACCTGGAGCAGCCGACAGAGTGGACTCAGGTCATGGCCGCCCAGGACCTTGATCGGGCGGACGTAGATCGCCGGCTGGATGGCGATCCGTGAAGCGCTGTTGGGGAACGCGGCGGCCGGCGGTTCGACTTCCACAACCGCCGAGAATTGGACTCCGCGCCCGCGGATCGTCCGGATGTACTTCTGGGTCTTGCCCGAGTCCCCGAGAGCCTTCCGGGCCGACTTGATGGCCGTGGAGATCGTGTTCTCCGACACGATCCGCCCTTTCCATACAGCCTGGATCAGGGTCTCGTAGTCCAGGCCCGCCCCCGCCTGCTCCACCAGGTAGGCGATCAGATCCAGTACGAGCGGCTCGACCGGGACGATCTCCGAATCGCGCCGCAGTTCGAAGCAGTCCATGTCCAGGACGAACGGGCCGAAGCGGAAGGCCTTGGCCACTCAGCCCTCCTCCCGCCGACGCGTGTCTGGTGATGTGCCCATGAACTCCCCATGCGATCCCCAGCCCATGCTCAAGCGCGGAGATTGTGTTCATCGTATCTTCACCGGACCAACCGCGGTAATCCTGCTGCGGCGGCCACCACACCAAGGAGTCCGAAATGCCTTTAGTAGACATCCACCTGCTCGCAGGGGCCTTCGACGCGGAAGAGAAGAAGGAGATGATCACCAAGGTGACCGACACGATGGTCGCGATCGAAGGGGAGGCCATGCGCGGCGTGACCTGGGTCAGGATCATCGACGTCCCCAGCGGCCAGTGGGGGATCGGTGGCAAGGCCTTGACCACCGAGGACATCAAGGCGCTGCAGGCGGGAGGCTGAGCCTCGGCTGAACCGATTGGTCCGGAGGCAGGGGATTCCCCTGCCTCCAGACCGTTCGGCCGGACCGGTTCATGGGCCCTCCTCTCTGAACCGCGGATCTCGGATCCTCCTGCTAGGATCGATCCTGCCCCTACAGATCCGTCCTCGCCCATTCGCCCGATGCCCAGCGCCTCCTTCCCCTCCCTGCTTCGACTCCCCGCCTTGCTGGCGGTCGCCCTGGCGGCGCTCGCGCCGAGCGCCGCCGCCCAGCGCGGCACCCAGGTCAACGTCAGCCCGATCACCGGGCTGGACATCCTCGGCGACGCCGGAAACGAGCCGTCCCTGGCGGTCAGCCCGGTGCTGCCGGACCAGATCGCAGTGGGCTGGCGCTCCTTCCCGGTCATCAGCTCGGACTCGCGCTGGGCCGGTTACGCCTGGTCGGGGGACGGCGGCGCGAGCTTCCAGAGCGGCGGGGTGCTGGCGCCGCCGCCGGGCATGCCGCCGACGGTGGAGCAGACCGACCCGGTGCTGACGGTCGACTCCGCCGGCGTGTTCCGCTTCTGGAGCGAGGTGTTCCGGCCGAGCTTCTCGCTGCACCTCTACCACTCCTTCGACGGCGGCATGAGCTGGCCGATGGTGACGCCAGTGGAGTCGATCGTCACCAGCGGCGACAAGGGCTGGATCGTGACCGACACCACCGGAGGCCCGGGCGACGGCAACCTCTACGGCGGCTGGAACAATTTCAACTACGGCGGCCAGTGCTTCGTGCGCTCGACCGACGGCGGCGCGACCTTCACGCCGGCCAAGCGCATCGCCGACCGGAGCGGCACCCAGTGGATGCTGCACTTCGCGGTCGGCCCGGCGGGGGAGGTCTACGCCGCCTGGCGCAACTACCTCGACGACGCCATCTACGTCACCAAGTCGACCAACGCCTGGAACGTCGGCGTAACCCCGACCTTCGACGCCTTCGGCCCGGGCGGCCACGACGGCCTCGACCTCAAGATCGACGACTCCAACGACCCGGGCTTCCCGGTGATCAACCCGTCGGGCTTCCACCAGGTCTACGTCGACGTCGACCGCTCCAACGGCCCGCGCAGCGGCTGGGTCTACTGCGTCTGGGCCGACGGCCGCAACGACGGCGCCGACATCCTGCTGGCGCGCAGCAAGGACGGCGGCTTCACCTGGGAGACCGGCTTCCGCGTCAACGACGACCTGCTCGGCAACGGCGCCCTCCAGTGGATGCCGGCGATGTCGGTGGCGCCGAACGGGCGCATCGACGTGCTGTGGTATGACACCCGCAACGACCTCGCCGACCCCTTCCCCGAGTCGCAGCTCTACTACGCCTGGTCGGGCGACGGCGGCGCCACCTGGTCGGTCAACCGGCGGGCCTCGGACCCCTTCGACACCCGCATCGGCTGGCCGGTGCAGCAGAAGATCGGCGACTACATCCAGAGCGTGTCGCGCAACCTCGACGTCAGCGTCGCCTACGCCGCGACCTTCCACGGCGGCCCGGACGTGTGGTTCCGCCGCCTGCGGCCGACGACGCTGAGCATCGGCAACCTGACCGCCGGCGGCACGGCCGACGTCACCGTGACCGGCGGCCGCCCGAACGAGGACGTCTGGCTGGCCGCCAGCCTGACCGGTCCCGGCAGCACCTACGTGTCCGGCCTGAACGCCACCGTGCAGCTCGCCAACCCCTTCGAGGCCGCCCCGCGCCAGACCACCGACGCCAACGGCGGCGCCACCTGGCGCATCCCGGTCGCCCCGGGCGCCGCCGGCCGCCGGGTGTGGGCCCAGGCGCTGCAGCGGGAGGGGGGGAGCCAGGTGGTGACGGCGGTGGTTCAGTAACGCCAGCTCGTCAAATCCGCCCCCTCCGGCGCCGACTTGGCGATCCGCTCAAGGATCTTCGGCACGTACATCTGGTGATACCGCAGCCGGGACAGCGCGTTCGGGCGCTCGTGGTCGCCGTTCCAGCAGTGCTCGGCGCGGTCGCCGTAGTCGACCTCGCCGGCGTAGTGCGGGTCCGTGGTGGACTCCAGGAACTCCTCGGCCAGATACACCGCGTCGTTCAGGTAGTAGTTGTCCATGTCGCCGCAGTAGAGGTGGATCTTGCCCTCCAGCTTCGGCCCCAGCACCGCCCAGTCGCGCGCCAGGATGTGCCGCAGGTCGTAGTTCTCGCGCCAGTAGGCCGCCACCTCCGGGTCGATCTCGCCCGTGAGCTTGTCCCAGATCCTCCTTGGATACCCGTCCTCGCCGACCGGGCCGTAGACCGCCTCCCAGATGTCCCACTGCTGCCCCGAGCGCGACTTGGTGCCGAGCGCCAGCTCGAGCCGGTTGACCATCTCCAGTGTCGCCTCGACGTGGCCGAGCCAATTGCGCTTGCCCGGCCGCGGCACGCGCTTCCAGTCGCCTTCCACCCAGTAGGCGTTGCGGTCGCGGTAGAGGTCCACCACGGTGTAGGCGCGGAAGTCGATCGGGTCGGGGCAGGCGGCGAAGCAGCCGTTGAACTCGTCGGGGTAGAAGGTCTGCACCGCGAGCGCCTCCCAGCCGCCGGTCGAGCCGCCGTAGGTGAAGCGCGCCCAGCCCTCGCCGATGCCGCGGAAGCGCCGCTCCACCTCGGGGATCAGCTCGCGCATGATGGCGTCGCCGTAGGGCCCGAGGTTCTCGGAGTTGACGGCGTAGGAGTCGTCATAATACGGGTTCGGGTGCTGGACCTTGATGACCAGGCAGCGCGGGAAGTCCGGCCCGGTCCAGTCCTGGAAGACCTCGTGCGCCGCCTCCTGCTGGGTGCGGTTGTAGCCGTGCAGGCCGAAGCGCGCGCTGTAGTCCGGCCACAGGCCGGGGTCGGGGGGCGACTCCCGGAACTCGCCGAAGCACAGCGGGTAGTGCCCGTGCTAGACGATGAGCGGGTA
>JACNJP010000363.1 GCA_014382465.1 Planctomycetota bacterium | reverse complement strand
CCCGGCGGCCGGGGGAGGGCGCGCCGGCGGCACAACGCCTCGGCCTGCGCGAAGACCGGGTCGAGGTGGCCGTGCTGCTTCCAGTCCTTGCCGAACGGCGGGGGCTTGGCGGGGACCTTGATGTCCTCGACCAGCGCCGGAGGGATGTCGGCCGCCCAGGCTGGGTCCACCCAGGCCGCGACCGCCGAGGAATCGAGGGCAGTGCTGTTTCCTTGCATCCTCCTCAGGATAGCGGCCTCCCGGCCGGGCCAGGCTGCGTTGCTACCATGCCGCGATGGCGACACCCGGCCCCGGCGCTGCCCATTCGTCCCCGAGGGGCTGCCTGCTGTGGGGCTCGATCGGCGTGGTCTTCCTGCTGCTGGTCGTCGGCTCATTCACCTACTGGGTGCTCAACAACTCGACCGACGACCCCGAGAAGGCCCGCGCCTGGGCGGCCGAGATGATCGACCTGGAATTCCCCGCCGAGGCGCCGGCCTCCAGCGCGGTGCAGCTCTACGACATCACGATGGTCTTCGGCGGAGACGACGTCGCGGACCCGCTGGGGCCGACCTTCACCGTGGTCGGCTCCCTGGGCGAGGAGCGGTTCCAGTACGACCAACTGGCCCGCTTCGACGAGCAGCAGGAGGAGGACGAGGTCCAGATCCTGAGCCGCGAGGACACCGAATTCCAAGTCCGCGGCGCCCCGGTCCGGACCCTGCGCGTCGGCTACGAGGACGGCACCGTCGACTACTCCCTGCTGCTCGACGGCAAGACCACCGCGGAAGGCCGGGTCTGGCAGATCATGCTGATCTTCAAGGGACCGCCGGCCGTCAACACGCCCGAATGGGTCCAGTCGGTGCTCGAGACCGTCCGCTGAGACGGGGCTCGGCTACTTCTTCCTGGACCTGGCGAGCGGCACCCCGGCGGCTTCGGCGGAGACCGCCTCCTCGGGCTGCCCCGCCGGCTCCAGCACCCCCTCCCACCAGCCACGCAGCACGCCGCCGTCCTGGGTGCCGATGAGGACCTGGCCCTTCTTGCAAGCCGGGTGCTTGGAGGTGAAATCGGTGACCAGGTCGCGGAGCTGCGGCCGCGCCGACTGGTGGACCAGGGCGACGAGGACGCTGCTGGTCCCCGCCATGGTGAGCCGGGCGCCGAACAGGCCCTCCTGCCGGCCGCCCTTCTGGAACAGGCTCATGAACTCGTCGGCGACCTCGTGGGAGATGCCGCACTTCTCCTGGAGCGAGCGGTGGCTGCTCAGCAGGCAGCGGCCGCCTTCGCCGAGGAAGGTCTCGCGCAGGGTCCGGGAGTACTCGTTGATGTTCGAGACCAGCCGCCGCACGCGTCCGCTCTCGCGGCAGAGGTGCTCAGAGTTGGCCCGCATCCGGTAGCTCATCTCCGGGTCGACCAGGTGGGCGGGCCCGGCGAACTCCTTGCGACGCTTGAACAGCGTCAGCCAGTCGGAGCCGGATTGGCTGGCGGGGACGTGGTCCCGGAGGCCCTCCTCGAATTCGGTCGGCAGGACCTGGCCCCAGCTGCCGAAGAGCTGCTTCTTCTCCTTGCGCAGGGCGCTGTTCAGGTGGGCCAGCGCCATGTCGGTGGTCAGCCGGACTTTGTCCCGGGCCTCGACGCCCCGCCCCAAGTCGTAACCGAGATCCACCGCGGCGAAGGAGCACTGGGGCGGCACCGGGATCCACTGCATCTCCAGATCGATGCCGTGCTCCACCGAGAGGGCGCAATCCCGGCGGCCGAGGGCGCTGGTGAGCGCGTCGGTCATCGGGATCTCCTCGCCGAGGACCTCGAGGGCGCCCTGGACGACCGCGCGGGCCACCTGGACCCCGTCGACTCGCTTCTTGGCCAGGCCGGTAGAGGCCTTGAAGGCCAGCGCCACGGCCACGCCGAAGGCGGCGCGTTCGCCGAAGCCGACCCCTTCCGGCACCCGGCTCCAGATCACCATGTCGAAGCCGGTCTTGGGGGTGTTGAGCTGGCGGGTCCGGCGCAGACCCAGCATGGCCGCCACGACCCGCTTCATCCAATGGTCGCCGGTCTCCTCGAACACCTGCTCGAGGACCGCGAGGCTCCGAGGCGGCCCCTTCTTGGTGTAGAGGGTGTCGACATCGGCCTCCCAAAGCCTGGACCCGCCCCACCGCTCGGGCAGAAGGCTACGAATTCGGATCTTCCTGTCGTCGCGATTCTGAACCGCGCAATAGACAGATCGGGCCAAAGGCTGGGTCAGAGTGGAGGTTCCAGGTCCCTCGACGATGTTGCCGATGATCTCCAGGCGGCCTGGAGCCTGCGTAAGCCAAAGCGGCTTATCGAGTTGCAGCAATCCCCCGGCTTCGCCGCTCAGCAGAGCAGCGAAGGGGAGGAAGGATGCGGGGAGTGCGGGCTCGGGCACGAAAAAGCGGCTACTTCTCGGCAAGCCTCTCGCCTTCCGCATGTTATGGCGATTTCCCCCCAAGGATGCAAGTGCCATTGTCCGAAAGATGAGGTAAGCTTCCCATCGAAACTGTCCCCGGTTTCATCGTTTTGGGTCTGTTCACCCCCGAGGAAATGCGCGCCAAGCCCGTCCCCCGCACTCTCGCCCTGCTCGCCCTGGTCGCCCTGCTGCCCCTCTCTTGTGGGGGAGGCAGCAGTTCCGGAAACGCCGCCGCTGGCGCTTCGGGAACCGGAGGTGGGGTTCTGCCCACCTTCTCCGGGATCGGCGCGGCCAACGCCATCTCCCCCGCCGAAGTCCTGGTCTCCTGGCCTGACGCCATCGGCGGATCGAAGTCGTCCTCCCGGACCATGATCTACCGGGTCTACCGCGCCTTCGACGTCGCCTCGGTGATGCTGCCCACGGCCCTGGTCTACCAGACCGCCGCTGGGGTCACCACCCACGTCGACCGAGGGCTCCCGCCCTTCACGACCGTCTACTACCGGGTCGAGGCGGTGGACTCGCAGGGCAACGTCGCGACCAACACCCTGGTCACGGCGGCGCGCACGCCGTCCAACTACGCCCCCGGCACGGTCGACTACGTCGCCGACGTGCTGCCGCTGTGGAGCGCCGCCGATCCGGGCGGCCAGACCTGCATCGGCTGCCACGACGGCCTCAGCGGCCTCGGCGGCCGCCTCGACCTGAGCACCGCCCAGGGCGTGCTGGTCGGCATCGGCAGCCTCGCGAGCCCGAACAGCTTCATCATCGCCTACGACGGCGTGGGCACCTGGAACGAGTTCGTCTCGCGCTTCGTCCAGCAGCCGCTGCAGCACGGCGGCTACTTCACGAGCCCGGGATCGGTCCTGGCCATCCAGGCCCCGCTCTCCGACTTGGGCGACGAGGGCGCGCTGTCCGAGCCGGATGCCTCCCCGCCGATGTTCGAGTTCGACGACATCCAGAACGCCGGCAAGTACCACGGGCGCTTCCTCAACTACCAGACCGCCGAGATCACCTGGTTCCACGCCTCCGACCCCGAGAGCCTGCCCTTCACCGGCAGCACCCTGGGCCAGCTCGAGTACCACATCTACGCCGGCGTAGACAGCGCCTCGATCGACTGGGAGAACCCGGTCGCGGTGGTCATGAGCCCCGAGAAGACGCCCCAGAGCGACACCATCACCGGGACCTTCCCCTGGACCGAGAACCGGGCGATCGTCGTCGTGCGGGCGCTCGACGCCTCTGGCCGCTCGGTGGTCCTGCCGAACCCCAACGACCCCGGCTACCGGGACGCGCTCAAGCTGCGCTGGCGCAACATGTCCCTGAACGAGCGCGAGATCGGCCTGGCCCGCTGAGTCCGCCTTCGGTCGGCGCCCCTCCGGCCGCGGCCCCGCGCCGCGGCCGGATCCTTTTGGGCTCCTCAGTCCTCCGGATCCTCCGACTCGACGTAGCCCAGGTCGTTCAGATCGCTGATCAGACCGGCGTCGACCTCGACCTCCACCTTCTCGGTCTGGCGGAAGGGGCGGGCGCGGAATTCCGCGAGCTTCAGGCGTAGCTCGGAGCCCGCGGCGGGGTCCCCCTCGAGCAGGTTGTGCTTCTCCCCCGGATCGGTGGTGAGGTCGAAGAGCTGCTCTCCGCCCGGGCCCAGGATCAGCTTCCGGCCCTCGTGGACCGCCGCCCACAGGTGCTCCGGCCGGGGCAGAACCTGGAAGCGGTGAGCGAACAGGGTCCGGCGGCGGAAGGCGGCCGGCGCGTCGGGCTGGCCCTGGATCAGCGGCGCCAGGCTCATGCCCGCCAGGCCCGGGGGCACCTCGACCCCGGCCAGGGCGAGGGTGGTCGGCAGGACGTCGATCAGGCTCACGTTGGTGTCGATGACCCGGCCCGCCATGCCCCCCGGCGGCCGGACCATCATCACGACCCGGTTGAGCTCCTCGTAGAGGGTGAATTCGTGGCCCATCTGGCCGTGCTCGCGGAACTCCTCGCCGTGGTCCGAGACCACCACCAGCAGGGTGTTCTCGCCCCAGCCGTAGCCGTCGAAGAGGGCCCGGAGCTGCTCGTCGAGGTAGCGGAGCTCGCTGTCGTAGCGCGCCTGCATCTCGAAGACCGTGCCGCGCTGCTTCTCGTACCACGGCTCGCGCATGTGGTACGGCTCGTGCACGTCCATGAAGTGCAGGTACAGGAAGTCGGGCCGGCCGGGCTCCGCCAGCTCCTGGCGCCACTCGCCGAGCTTGGCCGCCACCGCGGCGGCGTCGCCCTTGCGGACCTGGGCGAAGCGCTCGAAGCCGCGGTCGGGGCCGATCTCGGGGCCGACGTTCAGGTTGGTGGCCACGCCGAAGGTGCGGAAGCCGGCCGCCTGGAAGCGCTGCGGCATGGTGCCGATGTCGGCCGGCAGCTGGTTGAGCGGCAGCACCTCGGCGCCCTCCTTCTGCTCGCGGCGCAGGAAGGCCAGGAAGCCCTCGATGATGCCGTGATCGGTGGGGTAGAGCCCGGTCAGGATCGAGGTCACCGCCGGGGCGGTCCACGACGAGGTCGAGAGCGCGCGCGTGAAGACCGCCGAGCTCTCGCCCAGCTCGGCCAGGAACGGCGAGGTCGGCTTGGGGTAGCCGTAGTGCTGCAGGTGGTCGGGCCGCAGCGTGTCGA
>JACNJP010000222.1 GCA_014382465.1 Planctomycetota bacterium | reverse complement strand
ATTGAATATTGGGATTCTGGCCAGCAGGCTAGCGCAACAGCCGGTTGAAATTCTCAAATTCACTCGCCGAATGAGAACAGCATACCGCCTGAATCCGCAGGAAACAGCAAAGGACATCGAGTTCCAGCAATCCGGCTCAGCCTGCGGCCATCCACACCGCCACCGAGGCCGTCAGACAATTCAAAATCGTCAACGTCTGCCGAACTGACGCCGCCGTTGCTCAGCCAGTGGATGCCGCCGTACAGGTTGCCCGTGATTGAACTGTCCGTGACGGAGCTTTTCTCCGACTCGTCCTTTGTCACGGTCAGGTCGCTGCCCGCGATGTCCAGTTTCCACGCCACGCCGGCACCGACACCCATCGCGAAATTGCCGGTCAGTAATGTTTCCACGCCAGCGATCCGTTTGGCGATCTCTGCGTTGCCGGTGTTTCCGTAGACCGAGTGCACGCCGTAGCAGGTGTAGTCTGAGTTTGAGCACCGACCCACCAGGCCCAGCTGCGTCAGACTCCCGCTCAGGGTCATGCTGCCCAACTGGGAGTAATGATCCGCCGCGCTCAACGCCTCGTTGCGCCGAATGACCTGTCTTGTCCACGACGCGGGATACATGCAATCCAGCGAAGCACCGTTGGAACTGAAGTTGATCGCGTCGCCGCTGACGGCGGTCCAGTTGTCATCGATCGTTACCATGTCGCTGAAATCATCCGTCACGATCGTCTGCGCGTTGCCGCGTTTGACTTTGCCTTTGAGCTTTTCCGGGATCAACGCGCCGATGTCGGGCTCTGATCCTGTCGCGCGTTTGATTTCGCGGGCGGTGAAGTCCAGTACCTTGCCGGCCCGTTCTTCGCCGTCCCGATCATAAATCTTCTGCAGGTCGGCCCGTTGCCGCTGCAGCCACTTCCTGACGTGCGGATGCGATGCGTCGAACTTCTCAAACCAGCTGCCTGCGAATTGAATCCGCAGCTTGTACCCGCGTTTTGATTTCGCTGGCTGCAACGAACCGATCCCGCTGCTGCCGCTGGAATCACTGAGTTCCATCAACGCCTGGCCGATCGCATCTTTCAGCGTCGCCGTGCTGTCAGAGATTCCCACACCAAACAGTCGGCGGAACGCAGACCGGTCGACTGGCCGCATCGTCGCGTCCGCCGCAGCGGAACCGGCTGAGAACAGGTGATACTTCGCCAGATCCACCCGCGCGGCGTCATCCAGCAGAAACAACGCATTGCCTCGCGCGACGACGTCGGCGGGTTCGCTTTGGGCTGCAATGGGCGACAGGTCCAGCGTGGAAACCATGCCGGCCGGGCCAGCCCAACAGTTTTCGCCGTATCGTTTTCGCAGTTCGAAGGGTCCGCCAATGATCATCAGCCCGCTCCGTAGAAGGATTTGAGACGTTCCAGCACCGGAAATCTCCCTAACGAGTTGCCGTCAGGATAGCACAAAAGAGGCCGGCCGCCGTAGTGACTTTCACTTCGCCCAGGACATCAGGCTCAACGGCTGGCCGGCTCAGTTACCCGGCTCCAGGGTCGGATCCGCGGTCTGGAGGGCTTCTTGGAGATGCCGCGACCAGAGCCGGGGTCGGCCAGCGCCCAGGTCTGGGCCGGGGAGCTGGCGGAGCGGCTGGGCAAGCTGCGGGAGATGCTGGTGCTGCAATTCCGCGCCGAGGAGACCGCCGGCACGATGCAGGAGCTGGAGCTCGACAACCCGCACGCGTCGGATGCGATCCGGCGGATGATGGGGGACCATCGGCGGCTGATGGACCGGCTGCGGAGCATCCTCGGGAGCGCCACGGTCTACGCCCAGGGCAAGTCGCCGCAGATGCTCCACCTGCGCCGCAACACCCAGGTCATGCTCGCCGCCCTCTCCGAGCACGAGGCCACCGAGTCGCGGCTGATCCAACGGCTTCACTCCCGCGACCTCGGGACGGCCTCCTCCGGCGCTTGATCGCAGGTCGGGCGGCGAAGCCGCCCGGCCGCGACGTGAGAGCGCTTCGCTCGGTCAAAGCGGCAGGGCGGCTTCGCCGCCCGACCTGCGATCAAGCGACGGAGGAGGCGGTAGAATGACGGGCTCGGCTGTGTGGCCGGATCGGATGTGAAACATGAAAGAGAGCGCGTGGCCGCCTGCCGAGGTCCGGTTTTCCCCGGGCGCACGGGTGCTGTTCCTGACCAAGGACCTGGACCTGATCCGGCGCCAGCTCCATGAGGGCCTGGACCTGCGGATGGATGACCTGACGGTCTCCGATCTGCTGGACGACATCAACACCGACGTCATGACGCCGGCCTGGGTGTGCTTCCGCCACCGGCCCGAGGACATCGCCCTCGACGCCTACGCCGGACTGCTGGACGCCGACGGCAAGCGCGTGATCGGCACGCGAGAGCTGATGGACGGCGGCTTCGAGGCGATCGTCTCGGGTTACCGCAAGGGCACCGGCTCGTCGCGCGAGACCGCGGCGCAGTGCGAGCGGTGGTCGGGCATCCGGCTGGTGTTCGCGGCCTCCTTCGCGCCGATCCACGAGCGCAACAACCTCAACCTGGGGCAGTTGATGGGGGATCACGCGATGCTCCGGCGGCTGCAGGCCGGCGAGTCGGTGCCGCTGGCGGAGTTCACCGAGCGCTACGACCCAGTGACGCGCCTGATCCTGGAGGGCGGCGGGCTGTTCCCGTTCTCGCGCCAGGTGACCGCCGGCGCGATCGTGCTGGCGCCGAACGCCACCGGGGCGCGGCCGATGACCATGGCCGAGAAGATGATCGCGGCCAAGATGCTCAACCCGGGGGCCGAGGGCGCCTACGTGGCGCCGGGCGACGCGGTGCTGGCGCGGGTCGACGGCGGCTACAGCCACGAGTTCACGACGGCCCAGGTGCACACCTTCCTGGCAGAGGAGTACGGCGCCGACTACCAGGTGCAGAACGCCGACAAGCTGGCGGTCTTCGAGGACCACCTGCTCTACGCCGACGGGGTGGCGCGCTTCGCGCCCTTCGTGGCCCAGATCCAGACCCTGCGCGACCTGCAGAACGAGTTCCAGGTCCACACCGGCGTGCGCGACTACCAGGCCAGGGACGGCGTGAGCCCGGGCATCTGCCACCAGATCGCGCGCGAGGAGTTCGTCGATCCGGGCGACTTCATCCAGGCCACCGACAGCCACACCTGCATGGGCGGCGGCTCGAACGCGCTCACCTACGGGGTGGGGGCGACCGAGTACGCGGCGCTGGCCCACAGCGGCTTCACCTTCGTCAAGGTGCCGGAGTCGATCCGCTTCGAGCTGGTCGGCGAGCTGGCGGCCGGGGTCACCGCCAAGGACGTGATGCTGTTCATCCTCGACCGCTACGCCAAGCGCGAGGACACCTTGAACCGCTCGATGGAGTTCGGCGGGCCGGGGCTGGCCAGCCTGTCGGTCGACGAGCGCGCGACCCTGTGCAACATGGCGACCGAGTGCACCGCCCGCACCGGCATCTGCGAGGGCGACGAGCTGCTGGCCGACTGGCTGGCGGCGCGGCGGCCCGGCCAGACCCGCGAGCAGATCGCGGCCAGCTTCGTCGCGCCCGACGCCGGCGCCGAGTACGCCGGCGGCGTGCACAGCATCGACCTGTCGCAGATGGTGCCGATGGTGGCCACCCCCGGCGACCCGACCTACGGCGCCGTCATCGACGCCCTCGGGGAGGTGAAGATCGACATCGCCTACGGCGGCTCGTGCACCGCCGGCAAGGTCGACGACTTCGCCTACTACGCCCAGGTCTGCGCCGAGGCGGTGGCGGCCGGCCGCAAGGTGGCCGACGGGGTGCAGTTCTTCGTCCAGTTCGGCTCGACCCCGGTGCAGGACCACGCCCGCGCCCAGGGCTGGCTCGAGCTGTTCCGGGCCGCCGGCGTGACCCTGATCGACCCCGGCTGCGGCGCCTGCATCGGCTGCGGCCCGGGCGTCTCCGACACCAAGGAGCAGGTCACCGTCAGCGCCATCAACCGCAACTTCGCCGGCCGCTCGGGTCCCGGCCAGCTCTACCTGGCCAGCCCGCTGACGGTGGCGGCGAGCGCATTCGAAGGCCGGATCGTGGCCTATCGAGAGGGGATGTTCGCGGGAGTGGCGGCGGAAGCTGGGGCCTGATCCCCGGCCCGGGAGCCGGATCCCGCCCCGCGGAAGACAGGGCCAACAGGTTGTATGGTGCCGTGGAATTGGGGAAGGAGGTCAAATAATGTGGTAATGAAGCCTCTCTATTACATCATTCATGGGATATCCTCCCCATTCCAGTGCATTCGCTGAGCCACGATTTCCTCGACGCCTGCTCCTTCCATTCTGAGCAGTTGGCCGTCCTGACCGCCCTGGGGCATGCCCGCGGGCGACAGGATCTGTTCTCCAAGCAGACGCCGGAGACCTTGGAGGCCCTGCGGCAGGTCGCGGCGGTCGAGTCGAGTGAATCCTCCAACCGGATCGAGGGGATCGAGGCGCCGCGCAAGCGGATCGAAGCCTTGGTGCTCAGGCGGACCGAACCGCGGGATCGTTCCGAGCAGGAGATCGCAGGCTATCGCGACGCCCTGGCCCTGATCCACGAGTCGCACCCCCACATGCCCCTCTCCGCGGGAGTGCTGCTGCAGCTGCATCAGACGCTCTACCGCTACCACCCGGCCGAGGGCGGGCGGTGGAAGGCGGCGGACAACGAGATCGTCGAGCGCAATCCGGACGGCAGCATCGCGCGGGTCCGGTTCCGAACCGTTTCCGTCGTTGAGACTCCGGGAGCCATCGAGAGCTTGGTCGCGCGGGCCAACGAGGCCTTCAGCCAGCAGCAGCGGGAGGCCCTGCTGCTCATCCCGCTCGTCGCGCTGGACTTGCTCTGCATCCATCCCTTCCGCGACGGCAACGGCCGCGTCGCCCGGCTGGTCACGCTGCTCCTGCTCTATCGAGCAGGCTTCGAGGTGGGGCGGTACATCAGCCTGGAGCGGATCATCGAGCAGTCGAAGCAGAGCTACTACGAGACCCTCGAGGAGAGCTCACGGGGCTGGCACGAGGGGAGCCACGATCCGCACCCGTGGCTGGAGTACTTCTGG
>JACNJP010000292.1 GCA_014382465.1 Planctomycetota bacterium | reverse complement strand
GTCGGGGCCAGGGAAAAGAAGCGGCCTCCCGCGCGGAGCGGGAGGCCGTGGTGGTGCGGGAACGAATCCCTACAGGTCGATGAAGTTGCTCTTGGTGCAGGTGGCGACGTCCACGCACTGCAGGCGGATCGATCCGCAGGCGCCCGCCGGGACGTTGGCGGTGATCTGAGTACCCAGAGCGTTTTGGTAGACGGTCGGGTTGGCGATGTCGAGCGTCAGGCCGGCGCAGGGGCCGCCGGACACCGTGAAGCTGCCGGGGCTGCCGTAGACCCAGGCGACCTTGCCGCCCAGGGTCTGGCCGCTGACGGCGAAGGTCATCGAGCCGGGGCAGCTGCCGCTCTGGATGCCAAGCTGGAAGCCGCCGCTGCCGCCGCCGGTGATGCCGCTCACGACGAGGGCGTAGTCGGCGTCGACCGCGCCGGTCTCGGTGTGGGAGTCGGCGTTGATCTCGTCGGCGTAGACCTGGACGGTCCAGGAGCCGACGGCCGGGTTCTGCAGCAGCACCTGCTCGACCACGTCCTTGGTGTTGGAGACGCCGCCGGAGGTGCTGTAGTTGTAGGAGCCGGAGATCAGGCCGTTGTTGCCCCAGTAGACCGTGCCGCCCGGGCTGGTGACCTTGAGCGACAGGTCGTTGATCCGGTGCAGGCTCGAGCTGGTGGTGCCGGCGACGTCGAGGTAGACCAGCGTGGCGCGGAACTCGGGCGAGCCGGCGGCCACGTCGACGGTGTAGCTCTTCGAAGCCAGGTTGGTCAGCACGTCGGTCTCGTCGACCCAGAACATGCTGCTGGCGTTGTCGTACATGTAGCGCACGTCGGGGCGGCCCCAGCCCTGCCGCATGCGGGTGATGTCGGTCTGGTTGTCCGGCCACTGCCACGCGGAGTTGATCATGATCGCCCGCGAGGTGGTCGAGTGCGGCCGGCTGTCGAAGACCGTGGCCCCCGGGGTGTTGCCGAAGAAGCCGTTGTGCCACATCTCGAAGAAGACCGCGAAGTGGCCGGCGACGATCGGCGAGGCCGCCGAGGTGCCGCCGAAGCTGGTGCTGATGACCGTGTCGATGGAGTCGTAGAAGGCGCTCAGGTCCGGCTTGACCCGGCCGTCCGCGGCAGGCCCGGTGGAGGCGCCGCCGGCCCAGGCGTCGTCGCTGTTGTTAGTGTTGTTGTAGTGGCGGATGCCGCCCACCGCGACGATGTTCTTGGCCCAGGCCTCCGGCCGCGAGTCCTGGTTGCCGGCGTTCGACTGCGACTGGGTGATGACGATGTCGTTCAGGAAGATGATGTCGTCCATCTGCTGCGAGGTGGACGTGTAATTGAAGGTCCGCCCGCCGCCCCAGGAGTTGCTCTGGTAGACCGCGAAGTAGGGCGAGTTGTTGAGCTGGGCGGTGTGGGTGTAGCGGTTGCCGCCGTAGCTGCCGTAGTCCGCCATGATGCCCTGGGCGTCGCGGGCCATGCCGCGGGCGTTGCTGGTGGTGTCGGCGAAGTTGATGCTGTAGGTCGAGGTGCCGTGGGTGCTGTTGTTGTAGCCGCCGTGGTTCAGCGGCGTGTGGCGCCACTCCGGCCGGTTGCCGTCGAAGCCGCTGTCGAAGACCTCGGCGCGCACGCCGGTGCCCTGGAAGCCGGTCAGGCCCTCGACGTAGTTCCCGCCCATCAGGCTGCGGACGTTGTTCATGTCGTCCTCAGGCGCGGTCCAGCGGTCGACGCCGAGCACCTCGCTCTGGTGGACGACGTCGATGAGCTGGCCGCGGGTCAGCGTGGCGTCGAGCACCCAGCCCTCGTCGATCATCTGGTCGATGCTGCCGCCGAGGGCGACGATGTGATCGGCGATGACGGCCTTCTGGACCGGACCCCAGTCGCCGACGACGACGTGGTAGCGCGCCGGCTGGAGGTCCTCCAGCAGCAGCTCGCGCAGCAGCCCGGTCTCGATCTTGTAGGCCGGATGGAATTCACCGACCCAGCGGACGAAGGGCAGCTCGGCCACCTGCGCGGCGGTCTGCGCGTCCATCTCCCAGATGTTGGCGTGCCAGGCCAAGAAGCGCTGGTCGACCGCGCCCAGGGAGCGGATCGCGTCGCGCCACGGCTCCAGGCCCTGGGTGACGTACTGCACGATGTAGAGCTCGTGCCCTGGGCGCGCTCGCAGGGACGGCGGAACCACCGGCGAGCCGTCCGCGAGCGGATCGAAGTCCTGGTAGTTCAGGCGCAGCTCGTAGGAGGTCTCGCGGTCGCGGCTGAAGCTGGCGCCGCCGTCGAGCGAGATCCGGTAATGGGAGGTCGCGCTGCCGTCGGACTGGCGCTCGGTCCAGGTGACCGCGAGGGTGTCGCCGTGCGACACCGTGACGAGGTCTTGGGCCTGAGGGCTCGTGTCCTGGACGGCGAGCAGCGGGAAGGCGCAGAGTAGGCTGGTTGCGGCTGAGAGGAGCATGGGTAGGGGAAGGGTTCCGAGGTGGGATCCAGGGGGAAACCCAGCCTAGCAGAAGGTCCGGAGGCCAGCCGCGAACTGGCCTGGGAGTTCCCCGGCGCCCGGGCTCCGCGCCGCGCCGCGCCTACTGCACCACCATCCCCAAGGCGTTGCTGAGCTGGCCGCCGCCGCCGGCGTGGAGCTCGGCCGCCTGGGTCCAGATCGCCACCCCTGCAGCCGCCGGCGGAACCGGCACGGCGATCTGAGCGGTCCCGGAGGGGTCGGCGGTGAGCGCCGGGAGCCGGCGGATCGGCGGGCTCATCGAGACGTTGCCGAGCGGCGTCCCCGTCGGGCCCGGGCCGGTGAGGGAGTAGCCGATCAGGACCGTGTCGCCCGCGCCGCACTGGGTCACCTGGAACACCGCAACGCCGCCTGCGACCAGGTTGCTGACGCTGAAGCTCGGCCCGGCCGGCGTGCTCAGGAACTCGAGCGCCGTCAGGCCGCTGTAGCCGCCCGACCCGACCAGGCTGAGGGTGCCGTTGAGGTGGCTGACGGCGTAGAGCTCGCTGCCGGCGCCGAAGAGCTGGCCGAGGGCGGAGGTGGCCAGCGAGTTGACGGCGCTCGAGCCCGGCACCGCCGGGTCGACGTCGACGGCGGGGCCGCCGCCGACGAGGTCGAACTTCACCAGGCCGACCACCAGGTCCCAGCCGTACAGGTCCGGTCCGACGAAGGCGATCGCCCGCATGTCGAAGGTCGCCGGCTTGCCGACGAAGCTCGACTGGCCGGTCGCCGGATCGATGGTGACCAGGTAGCTCGAGGTGTGCTCGGCGTAGAGCACGTCGGCGGCGTCGAAGGCCATGCCGCGGAAGGTGCTGCCGGCGTAGAACGGCGCCAGCGCGGTGACATAGCTGCCGGCGCCGGTCTGGGGATCCACTCGCACCAGCGCCTGGCGCCCGGTCCCCAGGTCGTCGCAGATGGCGTAGAGCTCGCCGAGGCTGTTCTTGGCCATGCAGGCGGCGCCGGAGTAGCCGAGGCTGCCGAGCGGAGCGCCGGTCCCGGTGGCGCTGTCGACCAGGAAGACGCCGCCGCCAGCGTCGATGCCGAGCATGTCCTGCGCCGGGAGCGGCGCGGCGAGGAGGGCGAGGAAGAGCAGGGCGGTGGTCCGTGTCATCCCGGTCGAGGATACCCGACAGCCCACCGCCCTGAGATGTCCGCGCCGCGGGGCCCCAGCGGAGAGGGAGGAGGCCGCTGGACGCATCCAGCGGCCTCCGTAGAAGGACCACGCGAGAACTCCCGCCGGATCAGCCGATCGCCTGGGCAACGCCGTTGGTGAGGGCGCAGCTCGCGACGTCCATTCCCTGGACCCAGACCATGACGCCGGTGGTCCCGGCGGGCACGTTGGCCGACCAGGTCGCGGTCCCCGCGGCGTTGGCGACCATCGGCGGCAGGATCCGGATCGGAGCGCTGAGGCTGACGCTGACCGCGCCGCAGCCGCCGACGTTGGCGGTGCTCGGTCCGCCGCCGGACAGGCTGTAGGCGACCCCCACCACGCCGCCGGGGGTGGCGTTGCTGACCGTGAGCGATGCGGTCACGCCGGCGATCAGGCGGTTCACCGTGAGCGACGGTCCGCTGATGCTGCCGAACAGGTGGTCGTTGATGACGATGCCCCAGGAGTAGGCCATGCTGGAGATCCGCACCGAGCCGATCGCCGGCGCCTGGTAGCCGAAGAACACCGGCGAAGGTCCAGACACGCTCAGGGGAGCCGACGCGTAGATCAGCGCGCCGGCGGGATCGAAGACCTCCACCACCGCGCTGTCGCCGTAGCCTTGGAACGTGAGCAGGTCGACACCGAAGGCCCCGACGGGCGCGTCGTAGCTGATCGTCAGGATGCCGTCGCCGGAGTTCGCCAGGAAGGTCTTGGTCGGCAGGCCGAAGTAGGCGTCGCCATTCCACTGCAGCGTGTTCAGGGCGCAGGAGTAGGCAGCGCCGTCGCTGACCAGCCCGGGCCCTTGGCCGTTGGCGATCGTGAACTCGTCCAAGTAGAGGACGTTGATGTTCTCGGCGCCGCCGAAGGCGACGTTGTAGGCCTCGAAGTCGTGCAGGACGCCGTTGCCGCCGAGCAGGTTCTGCAGGGTAGCCCGGTCGCCGATGACCTGGCCGGAAGCGTCCGCGCCGAAGAAAGCCACGGCCGCCAGGAGAGAAAGGAGGGGGAAGCGATTCATGAGGAGCCCTTCAGGAGGAAGGAGGCCGGCATGCCGCCGGAGGGGGGGTGGGAAAGACCGACTCCAATCTACTCCGACTTCCCCGGTATTGCTGGGCCGGAATGCGCCGAGGAGCCGGCCGCCACCCGGGCTTCGCCCCTGAGATGCTCCAGGAAGAAGTCGCGGATCCGGCGCTCGGCGTAGCGGGAGTGGGCCCCCTGGAACCCGTGCGCCGCGCCCGGCAGCACCAGGAGGTCGAAGTCCTTGTCGGCCTCGATCAGGGCCTGGACCATGCGCATGGTGGTCGAGAACGGCGCGTTGACGTCGGCGGTGCCGTGGAGGAGCAGCAGCTCGCCCTGGAGCTGCCCCGCCAGCGGCGCGTTGAGTGCGGCGGCGGAGGCGCCTGGGGTGGCCGCCGGGAGGGCCCTGGAGGGCGCGTTGGGCGGGGCCGCCTC
>JACNJP010000503.1 GCA_014382465.1 Planctomycetota bacterium | reverse complement strand
CGGCCCGCGTCGTGGCCCGCAGCCGCTCCAGCGCCGACTCCACCCACCTCCGCCCGGCCTCCACCGTCGCCAGCGTGCCGCCCCGCTCCCGGACCACCAGCGTCGCCACCGGCCGCCCCGACTCCGCCACCTCCCGCTCCAGGCCGGCGCGGTCGAAGCTCTCGCAGCCGAGCGACACCAGGAGCACGGCGCCGACGTTGGGGTGGCAGCACAGCTGCCGCAGCATGCGCTCGGCGTAGTCGTTCGGGTAGCAGCCGGGGAAGCCGATCAGGTGGACGCCGCGCGCCCGCGCCGGGGCGGCGATCTCGCGCGCCACGTGGTGCGCGCACTCCACCAGGTAGACCACCGCGACGAGGTCGCGGATGCCCTTCCGACCGTCCCGCCGCAGGTAGCCCTGGATCATCGCGGCGCTCCGCCGGCGGCGGGGTGGTCGAGGTAGTCGCTGCGCAGGTTGTGGACGTGCACGTACTCCCCGGCGGCGATGTCCACGACCGCCGACCCGATCGGCTCGCCGTACTTCAGCACCTTCGCGCCGGCGGCGATCGGCCGCAGCGCGATCTTGGCGCCCAGGTTCAAGTCCCGCGGCGCGGTCAGCGGCACCCCGTCGACCTCGAACCGCTCGCCGGCCGACATCGCCGCGGTCACCACGGCGACGTTGTCGTCGGCGTGGATCCGCAGCGCCCGCGGCGCCGCGTCGGGGGGCGGTGCCGGACTCATTCCGGGATCGCCGTGCCGCCCTCGGCGCTGGCGCGATAGCAGGCCTCGACCACCGCCATGGTGCGGTAGGCGTCGTCGACCCGGGTCCACAGCGCGTCGTCCTCGCCGGCGGCGAAGCGCTGCAGGTTGGCCATGGTGCCGGCGAAGGCGTCGGGGAACCAGGATCCGGCCAGCTCGACCGGCCGCCACTCCGGCTGGCCGCCGCCGCTCGGCAGCAGGCAGAACTCCAGCGAGTCCGGCTCGCCCACCGGGTAGTTCAAATTCACCCCCATGGTGGCCTTGATCGCCCCGCGAGTGCCCTCCCACAGCAGGTAGCTCTCCTGGTGCCGCGGGCCGAAGGTGTGGCAGTGGTTGGCCTCGAAGCCGACGCTCAGGAAGTCGCCGTAGTCGAACATCGCCCGCGTGCGCACCGAGGCCAGCTCGGGCGCGCCGGCGTGCTTGCGCGTCATGCAGGAGACGCGGCGCGGCTCGCCGAGGAAGCTACGGATCAGGTCGACGTAGTGGATCGAGTGGTACTGGAGCTCCAGCCGCGGCGCCCCGTGCAGGAAGTCCCACAGGTGCCAGGGCGTCGCCACCGTCACGCGGGCCTCCAGCGTCTGAAGTTCGCCGATGGCGCCGGCCTCGATCAGCTCGCGGGCGAACAGGCAGTAGGGCGCGAAGCGGAGCTGGTGGTTGACGGCCGCCGTCAGCCCCTTGGCGCGGCACAGGTCGCGGATCGCGCGGGCGCCGTCGAGGTCCTCTCCCATCGGCTTCTGCAGGAGCACGGCGGCGCCGTCCGGCAGCAGCTCGAGCGCGCCGAGGTGGGCGCCCGCCGGCAGCGCGAGGTCGAAGACCGCGTCGGGCGGCGCGTCGGCGACCAGGGCCGCGGCGTCGGCCGCCACCCGCGGGATGCCGAAGTCCCGGGCCAGCGCCCCGGCCCGCTCCCGCTGGAGGTCGCAGATCCCCTCGACCGGGAATCCAGCGCGGCGGTAGGCCGGCAGGTGGGCCTGCCGCACGATCCCGCCGGCGCCGATCAGGCAGACCGGCCGCGGGCGGGTCGGCAGGGGCCAGCTCTGGCGGGCGTTCTTCCAGTCGGCGATCGGCATGAAGGGCGCGCCGCGCGAGGCAATCGGCCGACCCGCGGCAGCCCGGCCCTTGTCGCAGACCGGGCGGGATTTCCCAGTCCGCTCCCCCTGGACGGTGGAGGAAACCGGTCGCTGCTTCCGGCGCCGCGGGCTTTCGCCAGGGCTCTAGAATCCAGCCATGCTCAACGTCCTCACCGCGTCCCTCGCGCTGCTCTCGGGCCCCCTGGGCCTTCCGCAGGACCCGCTGGTCCGTTTCCTGAGCCTGGAGGAGGGCCGGGGGGCGATCGTCGACGAAGGAATCGAGCCGTACCACTCGCTGCTCCGGGCGCGCGAGGTCGAGCTCATGAGCGGCGTCCCGCTGCCCGACGAGCTGCTGGCGCGCGGGCTCGGCGCCGTCCGGGAAGAGGGCCGGCGGCGCTGGGCCGCCGATGTCCGGGCCTTCGAGCCCGAGGAGCGGGCGGCGATCCACGAGGCGGTGGTCGAGCTGGCCGGCGTCCTCGGCCAGGAGTTCCCGAGCCTCGCCGAGCTGCCCTGGACCTTCCTCAAGGTGCGCGCCGGGCACTGCGCCGGCATGCCGCACACCCGCGGCGCGGCGATCGTGTTCGACGAGGAGGTGGCCAAGGCCTTCGTCTCCGGCCGCCGCGGCCAGCTCCTCGGGCTGCTGGCGCACGAACAGATGCACGTCTACCAGCGCGCCTTCCCCGAACGGATGCGCCGCTTCTACGAGCGTGACTTCGGCTTGCTCCACGCCCCGCCGATCGAGGGCCATGCCTGGCTCGACCTGCGGCAGGTGACCAACCCCGACGGAGTCCGCCTCGAGTGGGTGCTGCGCGACGGCACCGGCGAAGGCGCCCGCTACTTCTGGCCGCGCACGGTGCTGGATCCCGCGGGCGGCGCCGTGCCCGGCCGCCGACCGTCCTTCCAGGCCCTGGCGGTGGAGCTCGACCGGCTCGACGACGGCAGCTTCCGCGTCCGTTGCGGTGAGGACGGCTCGCCGCTGCGTTCGCCGCTGGCCGAACTGCCGGCCTACCGCCGCGCCTTCCCCGAGGGCTTCGCCCACGACCACCCCAACGAGGTGAGCGCCTACCTCTTGGAGGCCCTGGTCGGCGAGCGTCCTGGCCCGCCGGCCTCGCCGCCCGAGCTCCGTGATCGCTTCCGCCTGCTGCTGGGCGCGGCTCCCGGCCGCCTGCTCGAACTCCACGCCCCGGTCGATCGCTGGGACGAAGGCATCCCGCTCGGCAACGGGCTGCTGGGCGGGTTGCTGTGGGGGAGCGGCTCGACCATCCACCTCTCGCTCGACCGCGGCGACCTTTGGGACGAGCGGCTGCCGGAGGTCTTCCACCAGGCCGGCTGGACCTACGCCGCGATCCAGGAGCTGGTGGCCGCGGGCGACGCCGCCGAGCTGGTGCGGCGCTTCGACGCGCCCTACGAGCAGGTCCCTTATCCGACCAAGCTGCCGGGCGGCCGCCTGGTCCTCGAGTTGGAGGAGGGACTGGAGGCGCGGACCTTCTGGCTCGACAGCGCGCGGGGCGTGGGCGGGGTCGACTTCGACCGGGCGCAGGGCGCGGAGACGGTCTCCTTGTCGGCGCTGGTCCACGCCCAGCAGCCGGTGGGCCTGGTGCGGACGCCGGGGCGGCTGAAGAAGGTCTCGATCACACGGCCCGCCGGCCTCGACCGGCTGGGATACCGGCCGGCCGACGCCGGCACGATGCAGGTCGGCGATCGCGGCGTGGTGTTCCTGAAGCAGGAGGCCGCGGAGGGCCTGAGCTACGCCATCTGCGCCAGCTGGGAGGCCCGCGGAGCCGACACCCTCTTGGCTTGGAGCATCGCCACCAACCGCGAAGGGGAGGACCCGCTCGGCGTCGCCGGGGCGCGGGTCCAGGCGGCGCTGGACGCCGGCTTCGAGGCCGCGCTCGAACCCCACCTCGATTGGTGGCGCCGATTCTGGGCCACCTCCTCGGTGTCGCTGCCCGACCCGGACCTCCAGCGGCATTACCGATTGGTGAAGTATTTCTACGGCGCCGCCTCGCGCCGGGGGGCGCCGCCGATGCCGCTGCAGGGCGTGTGGACCGCCGACGAGGGCGGGCTGCCGCCGTGGAAGGGCGACTTCCACCACGACCTCAACACCCAGATGAGCTACCTGGCGTATCACGCCGCCGGGCTGCGCGAGGCGGGGCTGAGCTTCCTCGACCGGCAGTGGGAGCTGCTCCCGGCCTACCGCGACTTCGCGCGCAGCTTCTACGACGTCGGCGGCGCGGTCGTCCCGGGGGTGGCGACGCTGGCGGGCCAGGCCACCGCGGGCTGGGCGATGTACTCGCTGTCGCCGACCAACGGCCTGTGGGTGGGCCAGAGCTTCGACCTCCACTGGCGCTACACCCGCGACCGGGCGTTCCTGGAGCAGCGCGCCTACCCGTGGCTGAGCGCCGTGACCGAGGCGGTGGTCGAGCTGATGGAGGAGCGCGACGACCGCCTGCGCCTGCCGCTCTCCAGCTCGCCCGAGATCCACGACAACAGCCTGCGGGCCTGGCTGCCGCCGAATTCCAATTACGACCAGGCGCTGATCGGCTGGGCGCTCGGGGCGCTGGCCGAGATGGCCGACGAGCTCGGCGAGGGCGCCGAGGCCGACCGCTGGCGCGCCCTGGGCTCGAAGCTCGAGCCACTGGTCACCGACCCGGAGGGCGGGCTGGCCTTCGCCCGCGGCGAGTACTACCGCCGCTCGCACCGCCACTTCTCGCACGCCATGGCGGTCCATCCGCTTGGAACCCTGAACGTCGACGGCGGCGAGGCCGACCGCCGCGCCGTCGCCGCCACGGTCGAGCGCCTGCTGCGCCACGGCGGCGACTGGTGGGTGGGCTACAGCTACTCGTGGTTCGCCTGCCTGGCGGCGCGCGCCGGACGCCCGGAGCTGGCGCTGGACCCCCTGCGCGACTACGAACGGGCCTTCACGCTCCGCAACGGCTTCCACGTCAACGGCGATCAGACCCGCAGCGGGCTGTCGAAGTTCCAGTACCGCCCGTTCACCCTCGAGGGCAATTTCCTGGCGATGGAGGCGGTGCACGAGATGCTGCTGCAGAGCTGGGGCGGGGTGGTGCGCGTCTTCCCGGCGGTCAGCCAACGCTGGCGGGAGGCCTCCCTTCACCGCCCCCCGGCGCCGGGCCGCGGCCCGGTCAGCGGCCCGCCCCCCGGCGGGCCGGCCCCCGGCGGGGCGCGCCCGGGGCCGGCGGCGGGCGCCGTCACGCGGGTCCCGCCCCCCGCCGGCGCCCGTGCGAGGCGCCCACCCCGCGCCCGCCCCCCAGGGGGACCCC
>JACNJP010000507.1 GCA_014382465.1 Planctomycetota bacterium | reverse complement strand
GCCCTCGAGGCCTACGAGAAGGGCTGCGAGGAGCCGCCGCAGGTCGTCCTGTTCGACTGCCCGCCTTCGCTCGGCATGCTGTCGCTCAACGCCCTGGTGGCTTCGCGGCACGTCGTCATCCCGCTGCAGGCGGAGTTCTTCGCCCTCCAGGGCATGGCGCAGCTGCTCGACGTGATCGAGCGGGTCAAACGCCGCCTCAACCCCGGCCTCGACCTGCTCGGCCTGCTCGTCGGCATGTTCCAGAAGCAGCGCAACCTGTCCCGCGAGGTGCTCCAGGAGCTGCACAACCACTTCGGGGCCCTGGTCTTCCCGACCCTGGTCCGGGTCAACGTGCGGCTCGCCGAGGCGCCGAGCCACGGCCTGACGATCTACGAATATGCTCCTGAGTGCGGCGGCGCCGCCGACTTCGCCGCCGTCGCCGCCGAGCTGGCCCGGCGCCTGGGGCTGGCGGCCGCACCGCCGCCCGCGGCCAGTCGCGAAGAGCCGCCGCCGACCGCCCTCACCACCGGAACCGAAGCTGCTGCCGCCGAACCGATGCGGGAGTGGGAAGCTGGATAGCCTCTATCTCGACTTCAACGCCGGGGCGCCGGTTCACCCGGAGGCGGCGGAGACTTGGATGCGGGCGGTTCGTGAGGCCCCCGCCAACCCCGCGTCCCTGCACCGGCCGGGACGCCATGCCCAGGCCGTCCTGGAGCAGGCCAGGGACCGGGTCGCGGCGGTCCTGCGCTGCAACGCGCGCGAGGTCCTGTTCTGCGGCAGCGCCACCGAGGCCAACAACTTGGCGGTCCTGGGCGCGGCGCGGGCCCTCGAGCGCCTGAACGGACCCAAACCGCGCCTGATCAGCTCCCTGGCGGAGCACCCGGCGGTGCTCTCGCCGCTGAGGCTGCTGCAGCAGGAGGGCTTCCCGCTGGTCTGCCTCGGCCTCGACCCATGCGCTCGCCTGTCGGCCGAGGAGCTGACCGAAGCCCTCGACTGCGGACCCGCGCTCCTGGCCCTCCAGTGGGCCAACAACGAGACCGGGGCGGTCCAGCCCTTGCCCGAATCCCTGCCCGGCGCCGTCCACTTCCACTGCGACGGGGCCCAGGGCTTCGGCAAACTGCCGTGGGACCCGCGCCTGGCTCAGGCCTCCACCCTGGTCCTCTCCGGGCACAAGTTCCGGGCGCCGAAGGGCATCGCGGTCCTCCAGGTGCGGGATGACGCCCTCCTGGACCCGGTCCTGGCGGGCGGCGGTCAGCAGCGGGGAATCCGTCCGGGAACGGAATCTCCCGAACTCGCGGCGGCTTTCGCCTGTGCCATGGAACTCGCCGCCAGGGATCAGGATTCCTTCTCTTTGCAGACCCGGGAAGCCTGCCGGGCCATGATGGGGGAGGTCCGCGGCTTCTTCGCCGCCAAAGATCTGCCGGCGGGCGCCCGGCTTCAGGAGAACCATCCGCCCGCCGGAGAGCCCACCCTCCCCAACACCCTCAACCTGAGCTTCGCCGGCATCGACGGCCGCGGGCTCCTGCCCGCCTGCGACGCCGAAGGGCTGGCGCTCTCTTCCGGATCCGCCTGTTCCAGCGGCTCCTCCCAACCCTCCCCGGTCCTCCGCGCCTGCGGACTCGACCTAAAGCTAGCGCGGGCAACGGTCAGGGTGAGCTTCGGCTGGGGCCAGGGGAGGGCCGAAGGGGAGGATGCCGGCGGCCGCCTGTGCCAGGTCCTGCGCCGCGTTTACAAATGCGGAAAACGCTAGGATCCTGTGAACAACGACTTGAAGTGATCGACATCTTTTCGTTGGCGCCGCCACTGCGGGAAGGGATAGCTTGGTCAGTCTTGTTCGACGCCCCTTAATCCTTTTAATTAAAGGACTTAGGGCGACCCCTACCTCCCCAGTTTTTAGGAGCCCCCCCTTGCTCAGCGAGATCACTAGCACCTGGCAGCACGCGTTATCCGAACTGCGCGCCAAGCTCGGGCACGACGAAGTGGAGCGGTGGCTGAGCGACGCCAAGATCCTGTCCCTCGGTCCGGAAACCGCCACCCTGGCGGTCCCTTCTCGCCTGCATCTCGAGTGGATCCGCGAGAACTACCTGGACGCGATCCGTTCGATCCTCGGCGTCCCCCACTGCGAACTCGAACACCATCCGTCCGGGCCTCCGGCCCTCGCCGAGGAGCCCAAGGGGTTGCCGGATGCCGACGCCCCGCCCGTCGAGGCCTGCCTCGTGGTGAAGCGGAAGGAGCCCGTCCGCGACGCGGCCGGCGCCGACGAGATCCCGGCTCCGCCGCTGATCCTCAACTCGGACTACTGCTTCGAGAACTACGTCGTCGGACCCTGCAACCGCTTCGCCCACGCCGCCGCCCGCGGCGTGGCCGACCGCCCGGCGGCGGCCTTCAACCCCTTCTTCCTGCACGGCTCGGTCGGGCTGGGGAAGACCCACCTGCTCCAGGGCATCGCCCACCAGCTGCTCGGTGACCAGCCCGACCAGAAGATCGTGCTCCTCTCCTGCGAGGAGTTCGTCAACCACTTCATCGGCGCCCTGCAGCACGGCAACCTCAACTCCTTCCGCAACCGCTACCGCAACGCCGACGTCCTGGTGGTGGACGACATCCACCTGCTCGCCAACAAGGCGCGGACCCAGGAGGAGTTCTTCCACACCTTCAACACGCTGCACAACGCCCGCAAGCAGATCGTGCTGTCGAGCGACTCCTCGCCGGAGGACATCCCGCAGCTTCAGGAGCGGCTCGTCAGCCGCTTCAAATGGGGATTGGTGGCCGAGATCGAGCCTCCCTGCTTCGAGACGCGGGTGGCGATCCTGCAGGCGAAAGCGGAGCGGATGGGGATGGAGGTGCCGCGCGACGTCGCCCGCTACATCGCCGAGCACATCGAGAACAACGTCCGCGAGCTCGAGGGTTCGCTGACCAAGCTCACCGCCATGGCGAGCCTGTTCGGCCGCGCCGTGGACGTCGGCCTGGCGCGCCAGGTGCTCTCGGCCACCTTCAGCAACCAGAACCGCGCCGTCCGCATGGACGACGTCCTGGACGTCATCTGCCGCCACTTCGCGGTCCGGATCAGCGACCTGCAGTCGAAGCGGCGCACCCAGTCGATCGTCTTCCCGCGCCAGATCGCGATGTTCCTGGCGCGCCAGCTGACCCCGCTGTCGTTGGGCGAGATCGGCGGGCACTTCGGCGGCCGCGACCACTCCACGGTGCTCTACGCCATCGAGCGGATGGAGAAGCGGCGCCGCGTCGACAGCGAGTTCGGCGTGACGCTCACCGACCTCGAGCGCCAGATCCGGCACCTCGCCCTCGAGCAGAAGTGAGCCTCCCCCTCGCCCCGCCGCGCGCCCTTCCCAGGCCGCGGCGGAGCGTGCTCGGCTGGCGGACAACCGGTGGAGAAACTGCCGGGGAGCTGTGGACAAGGGGGCCGGTTCTCCACACCTCTCCAGGCTCGCCGGGGGGCTCCGCGGCGGCCTGGGGAGAACCCCGAAATGCTCCCCGGCCCGTCCTCGGGAAGTCCCGCCTTATCCACCCCCCGGTGCGGCCAGTCGGTACCTCCAAACCCTTTCCATGGAAAGGTTTGGGATATCGGAACCTGCTTTCTCCACGTTCTGGGGCCGCCTATACTGTGAAGGCGGCAATTCTTTCTTCATCCTTACAGAAGAACCGCACCGCCAGATGAAATTCCTGATCGACCGTTCCGCATTCCGAGACGCGCTCCAGCGCGTCGAGATGGCCATCGACCGCAAGCCGAGCCGCCCGGTCCTCGGCGGCGTGCTGGTCGAAGCCAGCAACGACCAGCTCGTCGTCATCGCCAGCGACCTCGACATCGCCGTGCGCTACCGGCTGGACGACGTCCAGATCGACGAGCCCGGCTGGGCGCTGGTCCCGGGCCGCGAGCTGGTCGACGTCTTCAAGGACCTCGAGGCCGATGCCGTCAACGTCTCGCTGACCGACTCCGGGCAGTTCGAGATCGTCGGCGGCGAGGACCGCTGCACCCTCGTGACGATGGAGAGCAGCGGGTCGGGGTCGCTCGAGCCCGAGGGCTTCCCGCCGGTCCCGGCGATCGACCGTGACCCTGACGTGACCATCGAGAAGGACGTCTTCATGCAGATGGTCAGCAGCACCCGCTTCGCCACCTCGCGGGTCCACGACTCGCGCTTCGCCACCGAGGGCGTGCTGTTCGAGGTCCAGGACGGCGAGATGACCATGGTCGGCACCGACGGCCGGCGGCTGGCGGTGATCCGCCGCAGCGCCGTGCAGGGCGACGGCCGCCAGCGCTCGGTGCTGCTGCCGAAGATGCTCGACCAGATCGTGCGCTTCGGCCAGGACGAGCAGGCCGACCTGATCGAGGTGTTCTTCCTCGGCAACCGCGTCGGCTTCCGCATCGGCAAGCTCGAGTCCTTCGGCCGCGTGCTCGAGGGCGAGTACCCGAACTACGGCAACGTCATCCCACAGGACGGCAAGCACCTGGTGCGCGTCCACCGCGAGTCGCTGACGCGCAAGCTGCGGCTGGCCAGCCACCTGACCCAGGACGCCGCCGCGGTGGTGCGGGTGGCGGTCAGCTCCGACTCGATGGAGATCTCCGCCGAGCACGAGGGCCGCGGCCGGACCGCCTCGAAGATCGAGGTCGACTACTCCGGCGCCGGGTTCACGGCGGCCTTCAACCCGGCCTACCTGCTGGACGGCCTCAAGGCCGCCCACACCGAGCAGGTCGAGCTGCTGATGGAGGAGGCCACGCGCCCGGCCAAGCTGATCCTCGGCGAGGACTACGAGTACGTCGTGATGCCGCTCTCGACCTTCTCCTGATCCAACCTTGCCCGCCCCCCGCCGCAGCCAGCCGACCCTGATCCGGGAGTTGCTCAGCTCCGTGATGCAGGCGCGCGGCCTCGGGCGGCGGCTCGAGCACCGGGCCGTCTTCGAGGCCTGGGAGCGCGTCGTCCCCGAGGCCTTCGCCAAGCGCGCCCGGCCGGTGTCCTTCCGCGCCAGCAAGCTGATCGTCGCCGTTTCCTCGGCGCCGCTCCTGGAGGAGCTGCGGTGCTTCCGCGCCAGCGAGTTCCTCCGGCTCCTCAACCACGAGCTGACCGGCGGGGAAGGGCCGCACCGCCCGGGGCGGAAGGGCGCGGTCCCGCGCGCCC
>JACNJP010000320.1 GCA_014382465.1 Planctomycetota bacterium | reverse complement strand
CCTCCCCTCCCCCACCCTCGCCGGCCGCCGCATCGTCCCCGCTCGCCGCTGGGCCGGGGTCGCCCGCGACGAGGGCGTCGACGGCCTGATCTGCGTCAATTCGCGGGCCGGCGGCCACGCTGGCGGACTCGGCGCCGAGGAGCTGTTCGACGAGCTGGCCGGCCTCGGCCTGCCGCTGGTGGCGGCCGGCGGGGTCGGCGACGAGCGCGCCTTCGTCCGCATGCTGAAGCTCGGCTACGCCGGGGTGCAGATGGGCACCCGCTTCATCGCCACCCCGGAGTGCCGGGTCCACCAGGACTACCGCGACGCCATCGTCGCCGCCGCCGAGGGCGACATCGTGCTGACCGAGCGGCTCAGCGGCGTGCCGGTGTCGGTGATCCGCACGCCCATGATCGAGCAGATGGGGCCGGGCCCCGGACCGCTGGCCAGCAGGCTGCTGCGCCACCCGCGCTTCAAGCACTGGATGCGGGCCTGGTACACCCTGCGGTCGATCCGCAGCCTGAAGCGATCCTCCCTCAAGGGAATCGGCTACCGCGACGTCTACCAGGCCGGCAAGAGCGTGGCGGGGGTGTCGCGGGTCGAGCCGGCCGGAGAGATCGTGCGCCGCTTCGCCGCCGCCCTGGCCGCCGAGGCGGCCCCTGCCGGGGGATGAGCCGCCGGCGCCTCAGCGCCGCAGCGCGTCGACGATGTTCAGGCGAGCGGCGAGCCAGGCCGGCAGGAAGCTGAACACCAGGGCGGCGCCGAGAGTGGCGCCCAGCAGGATCAGCACCGAGGACCAGTCCACCGCCACCGGCACGTGATCGAAGATGTAGGTCTCGGCGTTGAAGATGCGCTCGCCGAAGATCCGGTCCTGGACCCACTCCAGGTTGGCGGTCAGCCAGGTCCCGATCAGCAGGCCGAGGGCCGAGCCGACCGCCGCGATCACCAGGCCGAGGCTGACGAAGAAGGTCACGATCCGCCCGGGCGCGGCGCCGAGCGCGCCGAGCACGCCGATGTCGCGGCGCTTCTCGGTGACCGTCAGGGCCAGGGTGGCGACCAGCTGGTAGGCCGCCACCAGCACGATGCAGAAGAAGACCGCGCTCAGGATCCCCTTCTGGTTCTCCACCGCCCGCAGGAAGTTGCCGCCCTGGGCGCGCCAGGTGGAGACCAGCATCGGCCAGCCCTTCTGCTTGAGGCCGGCGGCCAGCAGCGCCGCCTCGGCCCGGTCGGCGAGCTGCTCCGGCGCCAGCCCCGGCCGGCCCCGCAGCCCGATCTCGTTGAAGCCGAGCCCGTCGCCGATCATCAGCGCCAGGTCCTCGCGGCGGACGATGGCGCGGTCGATGTCGTGGTCGTAGCGCCCGGTGGTGAAGACCGCCTCGACCCGGAAGCTGGTCTGCACCGGCACCGGATAACCCTGGCTGCCGCGCTTGAAGCTGATCACCATCAGCGAGTCGCCGACCCCGACGCCGGCCTTGGCGGCCAGCACCTTGCCGACCAGGATCGCGCCGGGAGGCACCTCCTCGGGCCCGAAGGCCACCGCCTCGAGCTGCGGGTCGGCCTGCAGCCGCTTCATCCCCTCCGGCAGGCGGTCGAGGCCCACCAGCAGCAGGCCGCTCAGGTCGGTGGTCCGCGGATCGTCGATGGCGCGGGCGCCGCGGCGGCCGATCAGGCCGTAGTAGTTCAGCCGCGGCTGCTGCGACTCCAGGCCCTCGACGGCCTCGAGGGCGTCCAGGTAGTCCTGGAGCTCGGCCTCCGGCGCCAGCCGCTCGGGGATCGCCGCCACCACGGCGTCGCCGCTGAAGTCGCGGATGGTCGACTCCACCTGGGCCAGGAAGCCGTTGACCACCGCCAGGACCGCGAACAGGACCGCGACGCCGAGGGCGATCGCCAGCGCCGACATCGCCAGCAGCGCGCGGCTGCGGAAATAGCACCAGGCGAGGTGGAGCAGGCTCATTCCTGGCGGACCCTGCCCTCCTCGAGGTGCAGGACCCGGCTGCAGCGGGCGGCGATCTCCGGGTCGTGGGTCGTTAGCAGCACCGCGGTGTGGTTCTCCTGCGCCAGCTCGAGCAGCAGCTCGAGGACCTCGGCGCCGGCCTTGCGGTCCAGGCTGCCGGTGGGCTCGTCGGCCAGCAGCGCCGCAGGGCGGCTGATGAGGGCCCGGGCGATGGCCACCCGCTGCTGCTCTCCGCCGGACAGCTGGCCGGGGCGGTGGCCCAGGCGATCGGACAGGCCGACGGTTCCGAGCAGCGCCCGGGCGTTGGCCCGCTCGAGGCCGCGGCGGCGGAACCAGGACATGCCGCAGGCCAGCCGCCGCGGCACCAGCACGTTCTCGAGCGCGCTGAGCTCGGGCAGGAGCTGGAACTGCTGGAACACGAAGCCGATGGTGCTGGCGCGCAGCCGGGCCCGCGCGCTCTGGCTCAGCCGGCGGGTCGGGCGGCCGTTGAAGGCGACCTCGCCCTCGTCCAGCCGGTCCAGCAGCCCGAGCAGGTGCAGCAGGGTTGACTTGCCGCTGCCGCTGGCGCCGCGCAGCGCGGCCACCTCGCCGGCGCGGAGCTCCATCGAGGCCCCGCGCAGCACCCGGAGCTCAGCGCCGCCCATGAAGTAGGTCTTGTGCAGGTCGAGGGCCTGGAGCACGGCGGGGGCGGCGGCGGAGTCACTCATAGCGCAGGGCCTCGACCGGCGAGAGCAGGGCGGCGCGGACCGCCGGACCGAGGGTGAACAGCAGGCCGACGACGAAGGAGCAGCCGGCGTAGAAGCGGGCCTGCTCGGGCATCCACAAGGTCGGCAGCCCGGAGACGACGTAGATCCCCGGCGTGAAGACGACGATGCCGAGGGAGGCCAGCAGGTCCTCCAGGCGGCTCCCCTGCGACAGCCAGGCGGCGCCGCCGTAGCCGAGCAGGGTGCCGGCGAGGGCCGAGACCGAGCCGGTCAGCATCAGCAGGCCGCCGCGGCGCAGCGGGGTGTAGCCGAGGGCGGCCAGGATGCCGAGGTCGCGCACCTTGGCCCGCACCAGGGCGCTGAGGGTCGCGAACAGGCCGAAGGCGGCCACCACGACCACGAAGAACATCACCAGCCCGGTGACCCGGCGCTCGTTCTCGATCGCCGCCAGGTAGACCGCCACCCGCTCCTCCCAGGTCTCCAGGCTGCCGCCCCGCTCAGCGCCGGGGCGCGGCAGCCCGGCGGCCGCCAGCGAAGCCAGGATCGCGGCCTTGGCCATCGCCGGATCGGCCCCCTCCTCGAGGTCGATCAGCACCTCGCTGAACTCGACGCTGCCGCTGCCGAGCAGGTTCTCGCGCAGGTCCTCGCGCCGCAGGTAGAAGCGGTCCATGCCGAGCTTGTAGTCGGTCGAGGCGTAGCTGCCGACCACGTCGAAGGCGCCGTTGACGGCCTCGAAGGGCTGGTCCGGGCCGGGCAGCACCGGCGGCAGGGCGCCGAGCTGCAGCCGCTCGGGCGGCAGGATGTGGAGGTTCCTGGCGTGCTGATCGCTCACCAGGACCGGCGGGCGGTAGCCGAACTCCTCGGGGTCGGCCGCGCCGAAGGGCCGGTCGAAGTCCTCGACCGGGGCCTCGACGCTGTTCTCCAGGGAGCTCCGGAAGCCGCTCACCTCCAGCTCGAGCTCGGGATCGATGCCGACCAGCTGGACGCCGTTGGTGTCCGACGAGGTGGTCTTCCGCAGCAGGCCCTGCGAACCGCGGTGGCCGAGCACGGCGTAGGCGATCAGGTGGGGGGCGGTGGCCCGGACGCCCTCGGCCCGCTCGATGGCCTCGCGGTAGCGCGGCCACGAGGGCGCCTCGGCCTCCACCGCCGGGATCAGCAGCAGGTCGCTGAGCGGCCCGCGGACGCTGGCGCGGTCGGTCTCGATCAAGCCGTTCATGACCGACAGCAGCAGCAGCAGCGACAGCAGGCCCACCGCAACGCCGAAGACCGCCAGCAGCTGGGTCCAGCGCCGCAGCAGGTAGGCGAGGGCGAGGCGGTACACGGCCCGGCTCTAGGCCTCGGTGCCGGCGGCCTCGGCGGCGGCGACCGCCTCGGGCCGGAGGTGGGGGAACAGCAGCACCTCGCGGATGCTGTCGCAGCCGAGCAGCACCATCACCAGGCGGTCGACGCCGATGCCGCAGCCGCCGGCGGGCGGCAGGCCGTAGGCCAGGGCCCGGACGTAGTCGTAGTCGACGACGTTGGGGGCCTCCGGGTCCTTGTCGGCGACCTGCTCCTCGAACTTGGCCAGCTGGAGCTGCGGGTCGTTGAGCTCGGAGAAGGCGTTGGCCAGCTCCATGCCGCCGAGGAAGAACTCGAAGCGCTCGGCCCACACCGGGTCCTCGGCCGAGGGCTTGGTCAGCGGGCAGATCGCCGCCGGGTAGTCGTAGACGAACACCGGACCGCGCAGCTCGGGCTCGACCAGCTCCTCGAACAGGTCGTTGACCGCCTTCCACCAGGCGTAGTCGCCGTCGCCCTCGACCACCACCTGGTGCTCGCGCATCTTCCCGAGCACGGCGTCCCGGTCGAGCGGATCGCAGCCGACGTAGCGCTCGAAGGCCTCGGCGTAGCGGACGCGCTCGAAGGGCGGGGAGAGGTCGAAGCGCTCCTCGCGGAAGCTGGCGGCGAGCGCGCCGTCCGGCTGCTCCAGGCCGGCGGCGCGGGCCCCCTCGACCACCAGCCGCTCGGTCATCTCCATCATGCCGTGGTAGTCCGAGTAGGCCTCGTAGAACTCCAGCATGGTGAACTCGGGGTTGTGCCGCGGCGACAGCCCCTCGTTGCGGAACACCCGGGCGAACTCGAACACCCGTTCGATGTTTCCCACCAGCAGCCGCTTGAGGTACAGCTCCGGCGCGATGCGCAGGTAGAGCCGCATGTCGAGGGCGTTGTGGTGGGTGAGGAAGGGCCGGGCGTTGGCGCCGCCGTAGATCGGGTGCAGCACCGGCGTCTCGACCTCGGTGTAGTCGCGGCCGAGGAACACCTGGCGCATGGCGGCGATGATCCGGGAGCGCCTGAGGAAGCGGTCGCGGACCTCCTGGTTGCTGAACAGGTCGACGTAGCGCTGCCGCGCCCGCAATTCGACGTCGCTCAGGCCGTGCCACTTCTCCGGCGGCTGGGCCAGCGACTTGGTCAGGATCTGGAAGGAGGCGCCGAAGACCGTC